>JANOUB010000197.1:0-12327 GCA_031416615.1 Thermoleophilia bacterium | reverse complement strand
CGAGGCCCGGCACCGAGCGCGAGGGCCGATGCGGCCGCGAAGGTGGTCGACGCGTGGCTTGCGGCCGGCGGCAGCAGGATCGACCTGGCGCTCGACGGGAAGGTCGACGACCCCGGTGCTGCCGTCCTCGACGCTGCCTGGAAACCGTTGACCGAAGCCGTGATGAGCCCGGTACTCGGTTCGCTGACGAGCCGCCTCGAGAAGCTGATGCCACGCGACGACGCAGCCGGGCCCGGCGGCTCGTCGTACATCGAAGGCTGGTACGGCTATCTCGACAAGGATCTGCGGACGCTGCTCGGACGGTCCGTGACAGCGCCGTTCTCGGCCCGGTACTGCGGCGGTGGCGACCTCACGACGTGCCGCGCAGCACTGTGGGCTGCGATCGACACCGCCGCCATGTCGCTCGAGGCCGCACAGGGCGCCGATCCCACGGCATGGCGCGCCGACGCGACGAGGGAGCGCATCGACTTCTCCACCGGGATCATCCAGGACACGATGCGCTGGACGAACCGGCCGACGTTCCAGCAGGTGATGACGTTCGCTGGGCACCGCCCCACGCCAGGCTGAAGCCTGGCGGGGGGCGGTGCCCAGCGACGCCAGGCTTCAGCCTGGCGTCACACGTCAACCCCTGGCGTCACGGGTCAACCCCTGGCGTCTCACATCAGCGCTTGCCAACAGCTACCGGCGTGTCGCTTCATTCCGGATAGCTACGCTCGGAGCGATGCCGCAGAAGCGCTATCTCCTCACCCCGGGCCCGACACCCGTGCCGCCGGAGGTGCTTGCGGCGATGGGGGAGCCGGTCATCCACCACCGCTCGCCCGACTTCAAGGCCGTGTTCGCCGAGACGCGCGCACGGCTTCGGCAGGTCTTTCGGACCGAGAACGAGGTACTTGTCTTCACCGCTTCTGGCACCGGCGCCTTCGAGTCGGCCGTCGCCAATCTCCTCTCGCCGGGCGAGAGGGTGCTCGCCGTCTCGCACGGCAACTTCGGTACGCGCTGGCAGAAGATGGCCGCGGCGTTCGGTTGCGACGTTGTCGAGCTGACCTACGACTGGGGCAAGGCGCCTCTGGCCGAGGACGTCTCTCGGGTGCTGGCCGAGAGTGGCGCCGGGGTCGTGTTCCTCGTGCACTCGGAAACCTCGACCGGCGTCGTCTCCGACATCCGCTCCCTCGTCGCGGCTTGCAACGATGCGGGCGCGATCTCGGTCGTGGACGCCATCTCGAGCCTTGGCGCTGTTCCGCTCGAGACGGATGCCTGGGGGGTCGACGTTGTCGTCACCGGCTCGCAGAAGGCCCTGATGACGCCGCCCGGCCTCGCATTCGCCTCCGTCTCTGCGCGAGCCTGGGCGAAGGCAGAGCAGGCGACACTGCCCCGCTTCTACTGGGACTGGGCGCACGCCCGTTCGAACCAGGAGAAGGACAACACACCGTTCACTCCTGCGACCTCGACGGTGGTGGCACTCAACGTCGCGCTCGACCTGATCCTTGCCGAAGGGCTCGAGAATGTCTTCGCCCGGCATGTCGCACTCGGCCGCGCCTGCCGGGCCGGCGCGAAGGCGATGGGCCTCGATCTGTACTCGCCCGATGACGATAGCGCCGCAGTGCTGACGGGAATCCTGACGCCGGCAGGGATCGACGCCGTCGAGCTGCGGCTTGCCCTGCGCGACCGCTACGGCATCACGATCGCGGGTGGCCATGGCGACGTGATCGACCGTCTGTTCCGCATCGGCCACATCGGCTACGTCGACGTGTTCGACATCACGACCGCGCTCGGGGCAGTCGAGCTTCAGCTCGTGGAGATGGGGGCGACGGTCGAGCGGGGAGCCGCCGGCGCTGCCGCTCTGGCAGCCTACGAGTCGGCCGGCTGACCGTGCGGGTCCTCGTGCGCGAGTCGATCGCCGACGCCGGAATCGATCTGCTCCGGTCGAAGTTCGAGGTCGACGACGATCAGGTGACGCCACTCGAGGAGATCATCGACCGGTACGACGCGATCGTGATCCGCTCGGCGACGAAGCTCACGGCCGACCTGATCGATCGTGCCACGAACCTGAAGATGATCGGGCGCGCCGGCGTCGGCGTCGACAACGTCGACATCGAGGCAGCCACCCGGCGCGGCATCGTCGTTGCGAACGCACCCGAGTCGACCGTGGTCTCGGCCGCCGAGCAGACCGTAGGGCTGATGGTGGCTCTCGCGCGCAACATTCCACAGGCGCACGCAGCGCTGAAGCAGGGCCGCTGGGAGCGGTCGAAGTGGGGCGGGGTCGAGCTCGAAGGCAAGACCCTCGGCGTGCTCGGCTTCGGCCGGATTGGCCAGCAGGTTGCGCGCCGGGCCGTCGGCCTCGGCATGCACGTCGTCGCGTATGATCCGTTCGTCGCCGACGAGCGCTTCCGCGACTTCGGAGTCGAGCACGCGCCCGGGGTGGACGACGTCCTCGGCGTAGCCGACTTCCTCACCCTGCACTCACCCCTGACCGACGAGACGCGGGGAATGATCAACCGCGAGACGATCGCGAAAATGAAAGACGGCGCCCGAATCGTCAACGCCGCGCGCGGAGCGCTGATCGACGAGGAGGCTCTAGCCGAGGCGCTCACCTCCGGCAAGCTCGCGGGCGCCGCCCTCGACGTCTTCTCCAAGGAGCCGTACGACGGCCCGCTGCTCCAGCTCGACGGTGTTGTCGTCACACCGCACCTCGCTGCCTCGACCGACGAGGCGCAGGACCGCGCGGGTGTGATCATCGCGGAGCAGGTGGTGGCCGCGCTCGAGGGAGGGCTCGTCTCGAACGCCGTCAACATCCCGGTCGTCGACAGGGCCGACCTCGAGGTGCTGGGCCCGTTCATCCCGCTTGCCGCCAAGCTCGGCCGGCTCGCGGTCGAGCTCGCCGGCGGCTGGCCCCGCCGGGTCGTGGTGTCGGCGCACGGGCCGCTCTCCGACTACGACACCCGCGTGCTCACCGTTGCCGCGCTGAACGGCATCTTCCAGGGGCGGGTCGAACAGACCGTGAACTACGTCAATGCGTCGCTGCTCGCGGCCGAGCGCGGCATCACGGTCTCCGAAGAGCGGCTGCGGGGCTCACGCGACTACATGAATGTCGTCGAGGTACGCGTCACGTCCGAGGTTGGGGGGGAGGTCGAGGTCTCGGGGACGACGATCGGGCCGGAGCCGCGGCTCTTTCTCGCGAGTGCGTACGGGTTCGGGATCGACATCGAGCTGGCGCCGGACATGGTGTTCTTCCGCTACGACGACATCCCTGGCGTGATCGGCAAGGTCGGCACGTTGTTCGGCGCCAACGGGGCCAATATTGCGAACATGGCGGTGTCGCGGACGCGTGACGGCCAGCAGGTTCTGATGGCGCTGTCGGTCGACGAGCCGCCGTCCAAGGCGCTGATCGACGAGATGCACAACGTCGGCTTCGGCGACGCGATCTTCATCGAGCTCGGCTAATGCGCCTTCCGTGACCTTGGACCGGAAACCAGTAGGGGACGGGCGCATGCCCGTCCCTGTTCCGAGCGCCGGCAGAGGTACCGGCTGGGTCGTGGCCCAGTTCGCGTTGATGGCCGCGATCATCACCGCCGGCTTCGTGCCGCCCGACTGGCCCGAGGAGGCCCACGAAGTGCTCTCCGGCGTCGGCGCCGTTCTGGCGATCGCAGGTTTAGCTTTCGCGGTGTGGGCGAGCCGAGCGCTCGGCCGCTCGCTTTCGCCGTTCCCGAAGCCGGTCGAGGCTGGGCTGCTCGTCACGCGTGGGCCGTTTGCGATCGTCCGGCATCCGATCTACACGGGCGGCCTCGCCCTGTTCACCGGATACTCGCTCTTCGCGGGCGTCTCGGCGCTCGCGCTGACCGTCGTTCTGGCGCTGCTGTGGGCCGGCAAGCTGCGTGTCGAGGAGCGACTGCTGATGGCCGTCTACGACGAGTACCCCGCCTACCGGGAGCGCGTGCGCTGGCGGCTGATCCCGTTCGTCTACTGAGGCGTCACACCGATCGGTGCAGGCGCGCGCTGCGATGCTTGTGACACCTGGCAGGAGACTCGCCACGGCCTCTCTGCGCTTGGTCTACCACGTGAGGGTGCGGTCGTCGTACACGGCGGTTCCGTCGACCAGCGTCAGCGCGACGCGGGCATCGCCGATCGGTCCTGCTGAACGGTCGAACAGATCGCGGTCGAGGACGACCAGGTCGGCGGCCTTGCCCGGCTCGAGCGATCCGGTCTCGGTGTCGAGGCCGTTCACATGGGCGGCGTTGATCGTGGCGGCGGCGAGTGCGGTTGGAAGGTCCAGCCGCTCGTCGGGCAGGAACGGCTGGGCGTCGCGTTCGGTCACGTCGATGCGGGTGACGGCGACCTCGATCCATTCGAGCGGGTTCGGTGTCGAGACCGTCCAGTCGCTGCCGAACGCGAGCGTGGCGCCGGCGCGTCGCAGCGTCTCGAAAGGGTAGATCCAGGTCGATCGTTCCGGGCCGAGGAAGGGCAGCGTCATCTCCGTCAGGTAGCCGCCGCTGGTGCAGGCCCAGTACGGCTGGCAGTTCGCGATCACGCCGAGCCTGCGGAAGCGTGGGATGTCGTCGGGGTGGACGAGTTGGACGTGAGCGAGGTGGTGGCGGCTGGCGCGGCGGCCGTTTGCACGCAGCGCGGCCTCACAGGCGTCGAGGGCCTCGCGGACGGCGCGATCACCGATCGTGTGGAAGTTGGCCTGAAAGCCGTCGCGGTCGATGAGCGTGACGAACCGTGCAAGGTCGGTCGCCTCGATCAGGCTCTTGCAATGGCCGCGGCCGTGCCGGTATGGCTCGAGCAACGAGGCGGTGAACGTTTCGATCACGCCGTCCTGGAAGAACTTGACCGCCGGCGCGCGGACGCGACCGATCGTGCCGAGGCGGCGGCGTTCAGCGAGGTCGGCGACCTGTTCCGGCCCGCGGCTGCGATCCCAGAGCAGGCTCAGGACGCAGCGCATCGTCAGGGCGTCTCGCTCTGCGAGCGCACGGTAGGCAACGAGCGCGTCTTCCTCGACGGAGGCGTCGTTCCAGGCCGTAACGCCGAGGGCGTGGAGTTCGTCCTGCGCTGCGAGGAGCGCCCGCTCCAGGTCGTCGCTGCGGACGGGAGGGAGCAGATCGCGCGCGAGCGTCATCGCGTCCTCGTGCAGCGTGCCGGTCGGGTTGCCTGCCGGGTCGCGCTCGACGCGACCGCCGGGCGGGTCGGGCGTCTGCGCGGTGATTCCGGCACGCGCGAGTGCTGCGGTGTTGAGCCACGCGCTGTGGCCGTCGCGGTTCGTGATGTAGGCGGGGCGGT
Source organism: Thermoleophilia bacterium (assembly GCA_031416615.1). Classification (GTDB taxonomy): domain Bacteria; phylum Actinomycetota; class Thermoleophilia; order Gaiellales; family Gaiellaceae; genus Gaiella. The sequence goes on along the minus strand of JANOUB010000197.1, from coordinate 7,053 downwards.
CGCGAACGGCCTCGTCGAGTCTCGTGGCGGTCGGCGCGGCGTCCAGGAAGTGGTCGGCCGACCAGCCGGCGCCGAGAATCCACTCGCGCTCGGGGTGGGCGGCGGCGTAGGCCCTGACAGCCGCGAGGGTGGACTCCGCGTCGCGGCAGCCGTGCAGGGCGCAGCGATCGCGCAGCAGCCCGCCGGTCTGCGGGTGTACGTGGGCGTCCTGGAAACCCGGCAGAACGCTTCGCCCGTCGAGGTCGACGAGGCGCGTGCCCGGCCCGATGAGCGGCTGGACGTCCTCGTCATGTCCGACGGCGATGATTCGCCCATCACGTACGGCAACGGCGCTGGCCGACCGGCGCGCGGCGTCAGCGGTGAAAACGCTGCCGTTGCGCAGGACGAGGTCGGCGGCGACGGTCACGTTGACAGGCGCTGCGTCATCGACGGGGCGGCTGGCGGCGATCCGCCACCCGTCGCTCCGTGCTCGCCCTGGGAGTCGGAGGGAACCCGATCGGGCGCAGTTTCGAGAAGCCAGCAACGCGCGGTGGCGCGCCCGACGGTGACCGTCGGTGGTGTCTCTAGGCAGCGGTCGTGCGCCTGGGAACAGCGTGACCGGAAGACGCAGCCCTGATCCTGATCCTCGTCGTCGTCGTCGCCGGTCGCGGGGCGGCGGGTCGGGGTCCAGCCGGGTCGGGGGATCGAACTCATCAGCAGGCGCGTGTAGGGGTGCAGCGGGTGCGAGAGAAGGGTGGGGGTCGGGCTGCGCTCGACGATCGATCCTCGGTACATCACGAGCGCGTTCTCCGTCAGCTCGCGGACGACGGCCAGGTCGTGGCTGATGACGATGTAGCCGATGCCGGTGTCGCCGCGGATGTCGAGCAGGAGGTTCAGCACCTGCGCCTGGATCGAGACGTCGAGCGCGGAGACGGCTTCGTCAAGAACAAGCAGCAACGGCTCGGCGGCGAGCGCGCGCGCGATCGCCACGCGCTGTCGCTGGCCTCCCGAGAGCTCTCGGGGCAGCGCTCGACCCTCGCGGTCGCTCAGCCCGACCTGGTCGAGCAGGTCGGCGACGCGGCCGCGGCGCTCTGCGGGGCCAAGACGGGAGTGCAGCCTGACGCACCGCGCGAGGCCGTCAGCGACGTGCTGACGCGGGTCGAGGGAGGTGTACGGGTCCTGGAAGACGATCTGGATTTCGCGGGCCCGCAGTCGGGCCTCGCGGGCGTTCCTGGGCGGCTCGCTGCGGTCGCTGCCGGCGAAGCGGATCGTGCCGGAGCTAGGCCGCTCGAGCCCGACCAGCATCCTCGCGACGGTCGTCTTCCCGGAGCCGGACTCGCCGACGATGGCGAGCGACTCGCCTGCGGCTAGCGTGAAGCCGACGTCGTTCGCGGCCAGGATCTCAGCTCGCTCGCTACCAGTTCGCTGGCCGCCGAGGCGAAACGTCTTCCTCAGGTCCGTGACCTCGAGCAGCGGAGTCGCGCCGGTCACCGGCCCACCTGCCGGTCACCCTCGCCGTCGGGGTGGAGGCACGCGACGAGTCCGTCGGACGACGCGACCAGTTCGGGCAGACGCTCGGTGCAACGAATCTCGGCGCGGGGGCAGCGGGGGGCGAACGCGCACCCCGGCGGCGCCTCGAAGGCGCTCACAGGTCGCCCCGGTACAGCGAGCAGCCGCTCGCTCCCCCCCTCGAGCCGCGGCCGGGAGGCAAAGAGAGCGGAGGTGTAGGGGTGCAGCGGTCGCGCGAGTAGCGCGTCGGCCGTTCTGTCCTCAACGATCCGGCCGGCGTACATGACGCAGATCCGGTCGCACGCGGCGGCGGCAAGCTCCAGGTCGTGGGTGATGAACAGAATCGCGAGGCCGCGCTCACGACGGAGGTCGGCGAGGATCGCCATGATCTCCGACTGGACCGTGACGTCGAGCGCGGTGGTCGGCTCGTCCGCCAGCAGGAGCCGCGGGTTGCAGGCGAGGGCGGCCGCGATCATCACCCTCTGTAGCATGCCTCCGGACAGCTCGTGCGGGTACTGGCGCAGCCGCCGTTCACCCCCGCCGACGCCGACGTCGTCGAGGAGCGCGAGGGCGCGCAGACGGGCAGTCTGCCGGTCGAATCCGAGGTTGATGCGCATCGACTCACAAAGGAAGTCGCCGATGCGGCGGACGGCGTTGATGTGCGCGCGCGGGTCCTGAAATACGATTGCGATGTCGTTCATACGCAGTCGGCGAAGGTCACTGTTGCCGTGCTCGAGCACGTCACGGTCGTCAAACGTGATCGAGCCGTCGACCTGCGCGCCGCGCGGGAGCAGGCGGCAGATGGCGAGGGCGGTCATCGACTTGCCCGAGCCGCTCTCTCCCACCAAGCCGACCACCTCCCCGGCCCTGATCGCGAGCGACACTCCGCGCAGCACGGGCTGAAGGCGGCCCTCGATCGGAAGCTCGACGGACAGGTCGCGCACGTTGAGCAGCGCATCGGTCACCGGCGGCGACCCGTGATCCGGTCGGCCATGCCGTCCGCGAGCACGTTGAACGAGATCACGGCGACGAAGAACATGCCACTCGTCCAGAGCGCCTGTTCAGGCGCGCCGCCGATGATCGTCGTCTGTCCTTCCGAGATCATCAGGCCCCAGTCGGCGTCCGGCGGCTGCACCCCGAGGCCGAGGTAGGAAATCGCGGCGAGATCGATCAGCACGTAGCCGAGGTTGATCGCTGCCTGCGCGATCACGACCGGCGCGATGTTCGGCACCAGGTGGCGAAGGCAGATCGCGATGGGACCCATGCCCTGCACTTGCCAGGCTGCGATGTACGGCCGCTCCTTTTCGCGTAGCGCCGCCGCCCGCGCGGTGCGCGCGATCCAGGGCGTATAGGCGATCGTCAGTGCGACGATCGGCGACAGCAATCCCGCCCCGAACATCGAGGCCGCGAGAATCGCGAGCAGAAGACCCGGAAACGCGAACAGCAGGTCGAGCATGCGTGCCAGCACCGCGTCGGCAGGGCCGCCGCGCCACGCCGCAACAACCCCAACCAGGAGCCCGAGCACGGTGGAGACGGCGACGACGACGAACGGGCCGATCAGGCTCGAGCGCGTTCCCCAGATCAGCCGCGAGAGGATGTCGCGGCCCGCCTGATCGGTGCCGAGCAGGTGGTCGCTGCTCGAGCCCGACAGCGGAAGAGACAGGTCGATCGCCTGGGGATCGTACGGAGCGATCCACGGCGCCAGCAGCGCCACGAGTACGAGCAATCCGATCAGGCCGAGGCTGACCCACGTCAGTGCCGTACCACCGACCCGGCGGCCCAGCCGGAGGCTGCGTCGGCGCCGCAACACCGCGGTGGCGTCCGTCATCACTTCTCCGTCTTCCCGCCGAGCTTGATGCGAGGATCGATCAGCGGGTAGAGCACGTCGACGAGCGTGTTGATGACGACGAACGCTGCGACCAGGATCAGCGAGATGGCCTGCACGACAGGGAAGTCCTTTGTCGTTACCGACTGCAGGAGCAGTGACCCGAGTCCGTTCAATGCAAACGCGTTCTCGACCACGACCGCGCCGGAGATCAGACCAGCGACGGTCAGGCCGGAAACGGTCACGATCGGGATCAGAGCGTTGCGTAGTCCGTGGCGGCGCACGATGCTGCGCTCGGGCAGGCCGCGGCTGCGAGCGGTCTGGACGTGCTCGCGCGCGAGTTCGTCGATCATCGCCGACCGGGTGACGCGCGCCAGCAGTCCGATCCAGGACAGGGCGAGCGCGATCGCGGGCAACGTCAGGTGGGAGAGCCGGCCGGCGAGGCCGTGACCGGCGCCGAACACCGGGAGCCAGCCCAGCTGGACACCGAATACCGTGATCAGCACGATCGCGGCCACGAACGCCGGCGCTGCCGCGGCACCCGAGGTCGCAACGAGCACGCCAGAGTCGATGCGGCCGCCGCGCACGGCGGCTACGGCGCCGAGCGCGATGCCGAGGACGAGGATCAGGATCGATGCGTAGAGGGTCAGGTAGAAGGTCGTTGCGACGCGCGAGGCAACCAGCCCCGATACATCCTGGCGGAAGATCAGCGAGCGCCCCATGTCGCCCTGGAGCATCCCGCCGAGCCACTGCGAGTAGCGCTGTAGGAAGGGATCGTCGAGGTGATACTCGGTGCGAATCGCCTGCACCGTCGCCGCGTCGACCGTCTTTCCTTGCAGCAGGAAGCTCTCCGGGCTGCCTGGGGCGAGGTAGACGCTGGCGAAGACCAGAAAGCTGGTGGCGAGCAACACGGCCACCAATCCGGCCAGCCGGCGACCGAGGAAGCGGGTCACGTGTCGGCCCCGCTGCTCGTCACGCCGACCGCACGCCGCGCGAAATCGAGGCACATCTGCTCGGCCTCGGCCACGGTCAGCGATGGGTCGCGGAGGACGATTTGGAAGCTGAGACCGTCGATCATTGCCATCAGTGATCGGGCAATCGTCTCCGCGTCCGATTCGAGCTCGAAGACACCCCGATCCTGCCCCTCCTCGAGGATGGACACGTAGAGCGCTCGCGCTCGTTCCTGGAATAGTGCGGCCAGCGCAGCCAGGGGCGTGTTGTAGATCGCGCGTGACCAGAACTGGAAAAGCACGATCCAACCGGCGTGGACGTTCTCCTCCGGCAGCGTCCACCGGATCACCGACTCGAGCTTCTGCAGAGGGTCGGCCACGTCGCCGAGTTGCTCCACCACCCAGTGGTAAAAGTCGTCGATGTCGCGGCGGGTCGCCTCCAGGAGCAGATCGTCCTTGCTCGGGAAGTAGTAGTGGACCGAGCCTACGGAGACCCCAGCCGCCGCGGCGATCCCGGCCACTCGAGTACCTCCGGCGCCGCACTGAGCAAGCGTCGAGAAGGCAGCGTCGAGTAGCTGCTGCCGCCGCACCCCTTGGTTTTTCTTTCGAGCCATCCGCGTCATTATTGTGCAGACGACCGGGGAATCCAAATCGCTTCCAACTGGTTCATTGACAGGAGCGACACTCCTATGTTTGAATGGACGACCAAGGAATTCGGAGGAGGTACAAGAATGCGTCGAATTTGTTACGCCGGGTTCGCGGCGGCGATCGTCTTGCTTGCCGGCTGCGGCGGCGACGACAACGCGACGGAGACGACCGGCACGGGTAACTCGACAGGCGGGGCGTCCGTCACCGGCACCGCCAAGCCGAGCGGCGACATCGAGAAGGTGAGCTGGGCGTTGAGCTACGAGCCCACGTCACTGAACTGGGTCTATGCGTACAACTACGCCGAGAACACGGTGCTCGCGAACGTCTGTGAGAACCTGATGCGGCTTACGCCCGACTACAAGATCGAGCCCGGCCTGGCCGAGTCGGCGGAGCATCCCTCACCGACAAAATGGGTGTACACGATCCGCTCCGGCGTCACCTTCAACGACGGCAGCCCGCTCACCGCCGCCGACGTCGTGTTCAGCCTCAGGCGCCACCTCGATCCGAAGGTCGGTTCGTACTGGGGGAGTTGGTGGGCAAACGTGAAGAGCGTCGAGAAAACCGCACCAATGGAGGTCACCGTCACCCTGAAGCGACGCGACGTGATCTTCCCGCAGATGATGGCGACGCCCGCGGGCGCGATCGAGAGCGCCGCGTTCGTCCGCAAACAGGGCGCGAAGTACGGCACGCCCGACGGCGGCCTCAACTGCACCGGCCCGTTCAGGCTCGCGAAGTGGAGCAAGGGCCAGAACATCAAGCTCGTGCGCAACGAGGGCTACTGGGACTCCGAGCATCGAGCACGCGCCGCCGAGGCCGACCTCTCATTCCTCGTTGCCGAAGCAACCCGCACGAGCGCGCTCGAGAGCGGCCAGGTCGACGGAACCTTCGACGTGCCTCCCTCCGCGCTCGACAAGCTCGAGCAATCGTCGGCGGGAAAGATCTTCTTTGGCCCGAGCATGCAGTCGTTCGACGTGATCGTCTCCAACTTCAAAGGGCCGCTCGGCGATGTCCGCGTGCGGCGGGCGCTACTCCTCGCACTCGACCGGAAAGGGATCGTCAACGCGGCCCTCGGTGGGCGCGCAAACGTCCTTCGCTCGGTCGTGTCCCCCTCCTCCTGGGGGTACGCCGAGCCCACGCTGCGTTCCGGATACGACGCCCTGCCCGACCCTGGCGTCGATCTCGAGGCTGCGAAGAAGCTCGTGGAGGAGGCGGGCTCGCCGAGCAAACCGATCACGCTCGCGACGCTCGCCGAGGACCAGCAGCTCTCGGTGATCTCGCTCGCTCTCAAGGACGCGGCTACGAAGCTCGGCCTGAACCTGAACATCAAGACGCTTCCGGTAGGCAAGTACGCGCCACTGTTCTTCGACGCCAAGGCGCGGCAGGGCATCGACATGTTCCTGACCGGGTGGTACACAGACATCCCCGAGCCCTTGAACATGTGGGCGACGATCTTCACGAGTAAAGGCGTCTCCAACTACAACGGCTACACAAACCCCGAATACGATCGACTGATCGACGAGGCAATATCGGCCGAGGATCCCGAGGCCCGCGCCGCCTTGATCAACAAGGCGCAGGAGATCGTTACCGCCGACGTCCCCTGGATCCCCCTCTACGCCCCCGACGTGCGCGTGTTTCTCAGCAATCGCGTTACCGGCGTACCGACCACCTTCGTCTACCTCTACTACCCATGGCTCGCCGACATCGGAGCCGCCTAGGTTAGATCTGGACTCCGGCGATGGCTCGAGGTCGCCGGAGTCCACGCAGCAGGAGGAAGCGCGATTGCGCGTCGGCCGCTGGCCGCTCCGAGTCACGGGTGTCCGCCTCGCGGCTCCTCACGCCTACAATCGGGCGATGTCCTGGCCCGAGCCCGTCGAGCGCGTTGCAGTCTTTCTCCGTGCCGCGGGCGCCGAGGCGCGGCTCGAGGAGTTCGGTGCCGGCACGCCCACGGCGCAGGCTGCGGCCGAGGTGATCGGCTGCGCGCTCGAGCAGATCGTCAAGTCACTCGTGCTCATCTGCGACACGCGACCGGTTCTTGCTCTCGTCCCGGGAGACCGGCGGGCCGACCCGGTGAAGGTCGCTCTGGCAGCCGGCGCCGATCACGCGCGCGTCGCCCGCCCGCCCGAGGTCGTTGCTGCGACAGGC
>JANOUB010000196.1:0-1866 GCA_031416615.1 Thermoleophilia bacterium | reverse complement strand
CTCTGACCGACCTTCACGATAAGGAGGGACGTGCTGTGTCCGATAAAGAAACTCCCGATACCCCGGTAGGAGGCGAGCTCAGTCGCCGAGACCTGCTCGTCAAAGCGGGCGTCGTCGGCGCCGGCGCGATTGCAGCCGGTTCGCTCGTCGGCGGGGCGAAGGCCGCGACGCGGCGCTCCCGGGCGACTCCGATCAAGCGCGGTGGGCGGATCATCTGGGCTCTCGAGCAGGACCCGGTCCACGTTGCTCCGTTCGCCGCCATCCTGACCTCCAACCACTGGGGCAAGCAGGCCGCCTACGACTCGCTCGTCGAATGGGACAAGGACTTGAACCTCAAGCCCGCGTTGGCCGAATCGTGGAAGATCGTCGACTCGAAAACGATCCTCTTCAACCTCCGCAAGGGCGTGAAATTTCACAACGGCAAGGAACTCGACGCCGGGGACGTCAAGTACTCGGTGGAGCAGATGCTGGCAGCGCCGCTGCCGGGCAGCATCGCGACTCTCAGCCAGATTCCGGCTTTTGCTGGCGTCGACGTGGTCTCGAAGTACGTGGCGCGGCTCCGGCTCAAGGCGCCGGACGCCCGCGTCTTCGGATTCCTCGCCTGGGGTCGCTACTCCTCGATCGTGCCCGACGGGCTCTATCAGCAGATCAACGTCGCCCGCAACGCGATTGGCACCGGGCCGTACCGGATGGTCGGCTTCAACCCGAACGACCGGGTGGAGTACGTGGCCAACAAGGACTTCTGGAAGAAGGGTCAGCCCTACATGGACGCGATGACGCTGAAGACGCTTCCCGACGAGCAGGCCCGGGTTGCGGCTCTGCGTGCCGGCGCGATCGACGGTGCCACTGTGTCCAGTGACAGTGCCAACGCCCTCAGAGGCGACAATAATCTCGTCGTGCTGAAGGGCGGGACGGCTGCCTTCCGCGAGCTGCAGTTCACGATCAAGGGTGACCCGAAGCCCTGGCACGACGTCCGTGTCCGCCAGGCGGTCAACTTCGCGATCAACCGGCAGGCCATCATCGACACCGTCTTCAACGGCAACGGCAACTACACGGGCATCGTTCCGCCCGGATACGGCCCGTGGCCGCTGACGCAGGCCGAACTGAAGCAGAAGTACCAGAAGTACGACCTCGTCAAGGCCAAGGCGCTGATGGCCGCAGCGGGGCAGTCGAAGGGCTTCTCGGTCAAGCTGTCGACATTCTCGACGCCCCTCGACCACCAGCAGATCGCGGCGGTGATCAAGTCGCAGCTGAAGGCGATCAACATCGACGTCGAGATCGTCGCCCAGGAGCCGGGCACGTTCGCGGCGAACAACGGCATCGGCAACTTCGAGTGGGATCTCACCGCCCGCGGCATGCGCGGCGACGTCGACGGCTACATGAACGAGTACAACCCGGCCAGCCCGGCCTACAGGGCCTGGTATCCGCTCTGGAAGAACGTCAAGGTCTGGCGCGCCGTCGGCAACGGCAAGATCACACTCGACCAGGCCAAGCGGCTGCCGCTGTACAAGGGCGCACAGATCCAGCTCCAGAACGACCTGCCGCAGCTCGGGATCATCCAGGTGAACAAGTACCAGGTCGTCAACAAGCGCGTGCAGGGCATGTACGTCGCCTTCGACGACTTCAACACCGGTCTCCGCAACAACGTGTGGCTAAGCTCGTGACCGTAGTTCCTGCCCTCTGTCGGGAGGGGCGCCGCTTCGGCGCCCCTCCCGCCTCGGCTCCCCGGTAGGCCGTGGGCGGGTACGTCCTCAAGCGCATTCTCGTCACGATCCCGACGCTGATCGGGATCTCGGTCTTGATCTTCATGATGGTGCGCCTGCTCCCCGGTGACATCGTCGACGTCCTCCTGGGGGCCGACGTCGG
>JANOUB010000195.1:0-8429 GCA_031416615.1 Thermoleophilia bacterium | reverse complement strand
AGGGGCGCCTCGGCGCCGACCCACCAGCGAGGACAGCCTCGGCCCAGCGGCCGAGCCGGGTGCGGTCGATCTTCGAGTTATGGCGTCGGTCGACGGGCAGCTTCGGCACGGTGAGCACGGCAGCGACCGGCTGCGGAGTGAGGGCCTCCCGCACAGACCGATCGACGTCTGTGCCGGCCAGGCCGGCTTTACCTTCCCGCTCCACAACCACCACGACCTGTCGGCAACCCGGAGGGCCGACCCCGGCAATCGCGCAGCGCAGCTCGGTCGCGAGCGCCACGGAGACCTCGAGCGGCACCGGCGTGACCGGGCCGCCGGCGGTATCGACGACGTGGGCCATCCGGCCCTCGACCCACAGGCGCCCCTCGGCGTCGAGATGGCCGACGTCGCCTGTGCGATGCCATTCCACGCCGCGCTCGTCAACCGTGCGGGCCTGATCGGTGGTGGCCCAGAGGCCATCGTAACCCGCCGACATCCACGGGGCGCTGACGACGATCTCCCCGCTCTCACCGCTGCCGGCGAGCGGCTCGATCCGTAGCTCGACGCCGGCGAGCGGGCGACCGACACACACGCCCCGGCCCGGCCTGATGTCCGCGAGGGTCGCCAGGTCGATGTCTGCCACCGACAGCACCTCGGTCATGCCGTACGGCGTGTGGAGCTCGGCCGCGGGAGCCAGACGGCTGAACGCCTCGAGGATCCGTTGCGATACCGGTGCGCCGGCAGAGAGGACGAGGCGGAGTGCGCCCAGCGCCTCTCGGCCGCCGGGTGAGAGGCTCTCCGCGGAGGCCAGTACGCCATCGAGGGCGGCGGGAGCGGCGAAGAGGATCGTCGCGTCGATCGCGGCGCAGGCAGCGGCGAGCCGGTCGGCGCGCAGGGACGCCGGCTTCGTGATGTTGCCGTCGGGAACGGCAACCGGGATGCCGAGCGCCGGCCCGTAAAGCGCGAACGGGGCGAAGGCAGCAACGAGGCGATCGGCGGGGCCGATCGCGTAGCACTCGCGCACGGCAGCAAACTGGGCTGCCATCTGCCGCTCGTTGTAGAGCACGCCCTTGGCTGGGCCGGTTGCACCCGAGGTGTAGACGACTGCCGCGGCCACGCCGGCGCCGGGCGCGAAGCTCTCGACGACGGCGGACAGCTTGGCCCGGTGCTTCCCCCCCTGACTGCCGACAGCAGTGATCTCGAGCGGACGGGCGGTCGGTACCCAGCGCAGCAGTCGGGCGACACCGAGCGTCTTGCGCGTGCCAAGGAGCCAGCGCGGCTCCGCGCTGCGCAGCGCACGCTGCAGGCCACCCATTCCGAGGCCACGGTCGACGACGACAGTTACGGCCCCGATCACCCAGCACGCGTAGGCGGCGGCAATGAAGTCCGGTGGCTCCGGCGCGAGCAGCGCGACGCGGTCACCAGGGCTGACACCGGCGTCCCGCAGCCCCTGCGCGAGATCGGCCACCCGTCGGGCGAGCGCCGCAAACGAGAGCGATGGCCCACCGCCAACGGCAACTGCCGTCGACTCGTCCCCCTCCCGGGCAACGAGCTCTGCCCACAGCGCCACAGGCTCGGCGGCCGCGGTGGGCTCGGCCGCCGCCGGCGCCGTGCGCTTCGGGTGTAGCAGCCGCCCGATCCAGGCATCGGCCAGCGCCGCGACGTCCTCCTCCTCGACGACGAGGTGCCCTGCCAGCGGGAAGCGGTGCAGCTCGGCCTGAGGCAGACGGCTTCGCAGGTCGGCGGCGAAGTCGAGGTGGAACACCGGGTCGCGCTCGCCCCAGGCGAGCAGGACGGGAACGTCGAGCTCCGGCAGGCGCGCGGCTACCTCCGCCAGGGCGGCGTACGACGGATGCGCTGGTGTGGTCGGGATATCGGCGACGAAGTCCTCGATCGCGCTCCTGTCGCGCGGCGACGCGTAGGGAGCGAGATACGCGCGCCTGACGTCCTTACCGATGGGCCCGCCCGGCGAGGCGAGCGTGGCACGCACAAACAGTGACGTCTGGCGACAGCCGAGGCTCCGTAGAGCCCGGGATCTTGCCAGGCGAATCGGCAACGGCACGCCCGTTGGCGGAATCGCGACGCCGGTGTTACCGAGCAGGATCCCCTGCACGCGCTGCCGGTGCTCGAGTGCCCAGCCGAGGGCGATCGGCCCGCCCCAGTCGTGGGCCGCGAGGACGACCGGGCCGTCGACGGCGAACGCGTCGAGAATGCGGCCGAGATCGTCGACTCGCTGGGCGAACGTCCTCGGGCCCGTACGCTCCGAGAGCCCCATCGAGAGCTGGTCGACGGCGAGAACGCGGTAGCGGTCACCGAGTCGGCGGTGAAACGAGCGCCACAGCAGCGACCAGGTCGGATTGCCGTGCACGCAGACGATGGTCAGCGGCGGCTCTCGGCCATCGCGCGGCGCGGCGTCCAGGGCGTGCACCTGCAACTCCCTGCCGTCGGCAACGGTCACTCCGACAACACGCGACCAGGCCGGGTCGACCCCCAGGCGCTCGAGACGGCCCGCAGCGAATGCGGCCGGCCCGGATCTCACCAGATGATCTCAGCGACGCTGGCATTCAGGCCGGATCCCATGCCCATGCAGAGGATTCGTTCGCCTGCACCGATCTGTTCCTGGATGCCGGCCAGCGTGAACGGGATCGAGGCCGGGCCGATGTTCCCATGCGTCGGAAAGGTCAGGGGCGCGCGGGACTCGTCGAGGCCGAGCGTCGCGCACATCAGACTCGTGTGCACGGCGCTGACCTGATGCAGGACGTACCAGGAGATGCCCTCCTGCCAGCCGAACTCGGATGCCGATTCGGCCCAGGCCTCCCCGGCCAACTCGAGCCCCGCCTCGAGCAAGGCCTTTGTGTCAGTCGTCATCCGGTCCAGGTCGCCGACACAGATCTGGTGATACTTCGTCGCCGCACGGGAGATACCGCCGACGAGACGGTGCGCCTGTGGACTCACATCGAGACTGCCGAGCACCATCGCTGCCGAGCCCGAGCCGAGCGTCAGGCTCGCGAACTCGTCGTAGACGTCGGCAGTGACACGGGCCTGCTCCTGCAGCCGGGCGATCGTCGCGAGTTGCGTGTGACGCGCTCCCTCCCCATCGACGATCAGGGCGTACCGGATCTGGCCGGCCTCGATCGCCGTGGCGGCTAGGTGGATCGCGTTGACGAAGCCCAGGCAGGCATTGCCGAGGTCGAAGTTGAGGCAGCCCGGCGCGAGACCGAGGTGGTGATGGACGGCGCAGGCGACCGACGGCTCCAGGTGGTGCTTGCAGACCGAGGTCGAGATGAGCATGCCGATCTCGGCGCGATCGATGCCGGCCGCGACGATCGCGCGTTCGCCGGCGAGTGCCGCTGCCTCGTCGAAGCGCATCTCCTCCGGCCACCAGCGGCGCTCGGTGATGCCGGCGATCTCCTCGAGCAGGCCGGGCCGCACGTCGCAACGGGCGAACACGTCCGCCAGTTGCTCGTCGATCCACGCGGAGGTGACGACCTCCGGGGCCTCGACCGCCTCGACCGAGACGACACCGACGTTCGAATGGCGTTGCGTGTGGTTGCTACTCACGCCTGCGTGTCCGGAACAAGGGCGGTGACCCGAATCGTGTCCAATGCACACTCCATTTCTCTGGTTGAGTCATGTTCCGTTACGAGAAAGAGGCCCGCCTGGGGCCCCTTTCAAGCGGAGAGAGCGGGATTTGAACCCGCGAAGCACCTTTCAGCGCTTACGCGATTTCCAGTCGCGCTCCTTCGGCCGCTCGGACACCTCTCCGTAGCCACGAAAGCGTACCCGCAGCGGCGGCCTTGCCCGGCAGCCGCAGGTCGGGCGAGTGGATCCAGGCTCAGTGCTACGACGCGCCGGCGACGGACGACACGTAGGCCGCGACGTCCGCGATCTGCTGTTCGGTCAGCTGCCCCTTGAACGGCGGCATTGCGCCCTGGCCGTTCGTGACGCGCGTGACGACGAGGTCAGAGGGGGGCTTCGCCTGGTCGAGGTTCGGGCCGACGGTTCCGTTCGAGCCCGCGTCGGCGAGCGTGTGACAGCTGCCACAGCCGGCCGAGGCGAACACTTCCTTCCCGGCCGCCGCGTCACCTTCGCCGCCCGCCGGTGTCGTCTCGGCAGGGGTGGTTTCGGCCGGAGTCGTCTCCACTGGAGTCGTCTCGCCACCGCCACCGCCTTCGACAGCCTCCGTCTCGACCTCCTGCGTGCTCGTCACCCAGAACACGGCACCCATCTGGGCGACGAAGAACAGCGACGAGACCAGCACGAACGCGGTCAGCGTGACCGGGAACCCGGGGTTCCGTTTCGGAATCCAGATCGCCGTGATCAGCGCCCAGGCGATGAACGCGCCGGCGACGATCAGCAGGGTCACCTTGCCGGTGGTCGTGAGGGTGAGGAGCACGGCAGGGACGCTACCACGGCGCCGAGGCCGAGTTGCGGATGAACGAGTACCGCGCAGTAGTAGGCTGCGTTGCGTGACTTCTGACGAGCGCCTCGCCCGCTACGCACGCCTCGCCGTCGAGGTAGGGGTCAACCTCCAAGCCGGGCAGTTGCTCCGCGTCGCGGCCCACCCCGAGCACCTGCCGTTTGTCCGGGCAATCGCGGAGGTCGCCTACGAGCGTGGCGCGCGGTACGTCGAGGCGATCTACCCCGACCCGCACCTACGGCGCTCGCGGATTCTGCACGCACCCGAAGACACGCTCGACTGGTCGCCGCCGTGGACACTGGCGTTGATCGACGAGTTTGCGACGACGAACGGTGCGCTGATCGCGGTCACCGGCGATCCCGAGCCCGAGCTCTTCGCCGATCTCGACCCGGCTCGGATCGCGAAGACGCGGCCCCGACTCGTCGCGGAGCGCATGCTGAAGGCGACGGGAGACGGAAGGATCGCGTGGACGATTGTCGGCTTCCCGAGCCCCGGCTGGGCGCAGATGGTGTTCGGCGAGCCGGACGTGGAGCGGCTCTGGGAGGCGGTCGCCTTTGCCACGCGGCTCGACGAGGACGACCCGGTCGCCGCCTGGCGCGTGCACGTCGCACGGCTGAAAGAGCGCGCCGCGCTCCTCAACGAGCGTCGCTTCGACGCGATCCGTTTCCGTGGCCCGGGCACCGACCTGATCGTCGGCCTGATGGCGGAGTCGCGCTGGCAGTCGGGCTCCGAGCGGACGGTGACGGGTGTTGAAGAGGTCGTGAACATGCCGACCGAAGAGGTGTTCACGTCACCCCATCGGCTGCGGACCGACGGTGTCGTCCGCTCCACGGTGCCACTTGCCGTCAACGGTCAGATCGTGCGCGATCTCACCATGCGCTTCGAGGGCGGCCGCGTGATCGAGGTGAGCGCCTCGAGCGGCGCGGACGTCGTCAGGGAGGAGATGCGGACGGACGAGGGTGGGTCGTACCTCGGCGAGGTCGCTCTCGTCGACGGCGAGTCGCGCGTCGGCCAGACCGGGATCGTGTTCTTCGACACGCTCTTCGACGAGAACGCAGCCTGCCACATCGCCTACGGACAGGGGTTCGCGACGGCCGTCGAGGCTCCCGAGGGAGCGACGGCAGAGCAGCTGGCCGCACTCGGCTGCAACGACTCGACCGTGCACACGGATTTCATGATCGGCGGCCCCGAGGTCGAGGTCGACGGCATCGAGACGGGCGGCGCCGCTGTCCCACTCCTCCGCAGCAACGAGTGGTGCCTCGCCTGACCGAGGCACCCCCATTCGGGGGAGATCGTGCGGGCACGTCCTACCGAAATCACTCATGTGCGTGCCGTTTCCTTCCTCGCAGTCGGTCTGAGCGCCTTTCTGCTGGCGGGGAGTGCTGCGTTCGGTCTCAGCAACAGGCATCAGGAACAGCGTCGGACAGACCAGCGGCTCGCGACGAGCGCCGGCGACGAGGCGGTGCAGGTCGAGGAGTACTTCGAGCGCGCGCGCTCGGTTATCCTGCTCACTGCCCACAATCCCGCCTTTCGCGCGTTCTACAGCGACCCGGGCGAGCGGCTCGACAAGGTTCAGGCGCGTACGCGAAGCCTCCGGGAGTCGGAGGCTGGTCTCGCGTATATCGAGCAGTTGTACGCCACGAGCATCAGCGAGGTGTGCTTCATCGACCGCGGCGGCCCCGAGAACGCCCGCTTTGTCGACGGCGTCCGCGCGCCGTTCGGCGAGCTCTCAGTGGACGAGTCAAAGAATCCCTTCTTCGCGCCGACATTTGCGCTTCGCCCAGGCCAGGTTTACCAGGCGAAGGCGTATATCTCGCCGGACACGAAGACGTGGGTGATCTCCAACTCGACCCCGCTCCCGCGCACCGGGCGACCCGCTCAGGCGATCGTCCATTTCGAAGTGTCAATCGCCTCCTTCCAGCGGGAGGCCTCCTCGATTGCGCGCGGTGACGATGTCGCGATCATCGAGAGCGAGACCGGCAGGGTCCTCATCGACAGCCTCGAGCCTCAGCAGCTCGGAGCTCCCCTCGGGCAGCCGAAGGACATGCGTTTCACTCGCATCGCCGCGCTCGGCGTGCCGGCCGGTGCGACCACGATCGCCGGGCATCGCGCGGCATTCCGCCGCCTCACGCGCGCTCCGCACAACGCGAACGACTGGACCGTCGTCGTCCTCGACCGATCTCCGGTTCCGTCGCTCGTCTCTGCGGCGGGGTGGGCTCCGCTCGGGATGGCCGGGGCCGGTCTTGCGCTCCTCCTCGTTGGCGCGTTCGGTTTCCGCAGTTCCCGGCGGTCGCTCGTCGAACTGGATCGTTCGCAGGCCGTCGACCAGCAGCGCATCGAGGCGGAGCGTGGCTACCACGAGACGCAGCGCGAGTTCACCGAGGTGATGCAGATCACCCGCGACGAGGGGGAGGCGTACGGGCTGCTCAAGCGTCACCTCGAGCGCTCACTCGACGGCGGCGACGTCCTCGTCCTCAACCGCAACAACAGCCACGACCGCCTCGAGCCGATGACGGAGATCGACGCAGGGTCGGCGCTGCACAAACTGCTCCAGACGGCGACGCCCGATTCGTGCCTCGCCGTGCGCCTCGGCAAGATGCACGAGCGGGGCGTCGGCCACGCGCCGCTTTTGTCGTGCGAGGTCTGCGGGCGGACAGAAGGAAACTCGACGTGCGTCCCCTCACTCGTCGGCGGCGAGGTGATCGGTTCCGTGCTCGTCCGGCACCCTGGTGTGCTCGAGTCGCTCGGCCGACGCCGGATCGAGGAGTCGATGACACAGGCATCTCCTGTGCTCGCCAACCTGCGCAACCTCGCTCTCTCGCAAGCACGTGCCCTGACTGACGGGCTCACGGGGCTCCCGAACCGGCGCGCGATCGAGGACACGCTCAAGCGGATGGTCGCGCAGGCGGATCGTTCCGGCGACCCCCTGGGAGTCGTTCTGTTCGATCTCGACCACTTCAAGCAGGTGAACGACCTCTTCGGCCACGAGAAGGGCGACGAGGTGCTGTCGGCCGTCGGTATCGCCGTCACGAGCACGCTCCGCTCGAGCGACTTCGCGGGCCGCCACGGCGGTGAGGAGTTCATTCTCCTGCTCCCGGACACGGACGCCGAGTGCGCGGTGACCGTGGCTGAGAAGCTGCGGCTCGCTCTCGCAACGATCGAGGTGCCGGGCGTGCCACGCTCGATCACGGCCAGCTTCGGCGTGGCCGCGATGCCCGACGACGGCAGCGAGCCGTCGTCGCTCCTGCGCACCGCGGACAGGGCGCTGTACGTCGCGAAGGCCGGCGGCCGCAACCGGGTCGAGACGCTCGCGACCGAGGCCGTTGCGACCACCGACTCCGCAAACGGCCGGCGGAAGAGCTAGCGACCCCGCATCCGCCTGTCAGCTAGCCTTTGCCCCCTTCCGGGCGCATAGCTCAGCGGGAGAGCGCTCGCTTCACACGCGAGAGGTCCCTGGTTCGATCCCAGGTGCGCCCATAGGCCGCAAACGGCTTAAAATAGCCGTTTATTGAGTGGGTGAGCGAAAGATATCCCACGGAACCGGGAGCAGACCACACGCACCTGGGATGTCCCGGTGGATCGTCGTGCACTCGGTATTGGTAAAGCCGACCTCGGATCTGCAGCGGCGAGGACGCCGCTGCATGGGATGTCAGCGCCACCCTGCGGCCTTCGCCTGCCGACCATCCGGCGGCATCATTGTGTCGCGACGTTAGCCTCTGCCGCGGAAGCTGCGCAGGAACTCTCGCACGGTCGCGGTCGCTTCCTGACGAAGCCGGGCCGCGTCCTCTTGGTTGTCTGGTTCAGACAGGAACAACGCATATGCGTGCGCCCCGTCTTGGCGGGCGTCACGGAACCGCTCCTCGAGGAGCGGCAGCGCTTCTTCGACCTGTTCGTGCTTGGCGATTGGGCTCGCGGCCGCCATGTCTCCTGCAGTGCGAGGCCCACCCTCGTGATTGAGGAGCGTGAAGACCAGGTCGTAGGCGTCCTTGTTCTCGTGCCGATCCTGGAAGGCAAGGATCTTGAGCACCGT
>JANOUB010000194.1:0-3364 GCA_031416615.1 Thermoleophilia bacterium | reverse complement strand
GTCGGCGATTCCGACCGGGCGCTCGTGCGCGAGCGCGATCGTTCCGGCGACTACGACGACGGACGCGACGGATGCGATCTGCGCGAGCGCGCGAACGTGCACGCGATGTCGGGGCACACGGGCCTGGATGATCCCTTCCCCGCACGGAGCGCACCGTCCGGGTGGGGCTACCCCGAAGGAGAAGAAACGGGGCCCAGCCGGACGGGGAGCGGCCTGGCGGCCCGGACGTGATGCAACGCCCGCGCAAAACGGTGGATCCAGGTTGAGACTCTTGCGGCTGTCGAACGCGGCGTGCGATTATCGAGATAACCCAGGAGATCAAAGGCGCAGTCTGAAAATAAAGTTTCTTCCCCAACGGAGCCGTTCCGTCCTCGCCATGAACGCCTTTTCGGGGCAAGAAACGTGATTATTCGCAAAGGGCCGGAGGAGATCGAACGCATCGCCTGCGCCGGCGGTCTCGTGGCGGCGACGATCGCCCACGTCGGCGACCACATTCACCCCGGAATCACGACGGGCGAGCTCGACACCATTGCCGGAGCGTTCATCGCGGAGCACGGAGGAACGTCCGCCTCGAAGGGCTATCACGGCACGTACCCGGCCGAGATCTGTATCTCCCCGAACGCCATGGTCGTCCACGGCATCCCGGGCCCATACCGCGTCGCAGACGGCGACCTGCTCACGATCGATGTCGGCGTCGTGCTCGACGGAGCGATTGCCGACAGTGCCTATACGTTCGGTGTTGGTGCGATCGACGCCGAGGCCCGGCGCCTCCTCGACACCTGTCAGGAGGCACTCGCCGCCGGTATCTCGCAGGCGCGTCCCGGAAACCGGATCGGAGATATCTCGTCTGCGGTGCAGACGGTCGTCGAGGGGGCCGGCTTCTCGGTCGTTCGTAGCCTCGTCGGCCATGGGGTGGGCCGCCACTACCACGAGGACCCGCATGTCCCGAACTTCGGGCAGCCGGGCCGTGGGCCGAAGCTTTCAGAGGGGATGACGATCGCGATCGAGCCGATGATCACCGTGGGCTCGCCCGACGTGTATCTGCACGATGACCACTGGTCGATCTCGACCGAGGATGGATCGCTTGCCGCCCACTTCGAGCACACGGTCGCGATCACCGCCGCCGGGCCCCGGATTCTGACGCCCCGCGTCGGCAGCGCCGTCTAGAGGCTTGACGTGCTTCCAACCCACATCACGCCTCTCGGGGGCGAGTTTGCTACAGTAAGCGGCCCGCGGCGGGGCCGTTTTGCTGCGCGGTGGGATTCGTTTCAGGACTTTTCGTTTATGGCTTTCCGTTCAGGGCTCTGCGTTCAGGGTTCTCCATACCAAGAGGCGTGCGTGCGAGGGAAGGGTGGCAGGTAAGGAAGAGAAGATCGAGGTCGAAGGCGAGGTCGTCGAAGCGCTCCCAAGCACGATGTTCAGAGTGCAGCTCGATGAAGGTCACACGGTTCTCGCCGCGATCTCCGGGAAGATGCGCAAGCACTACATCCGCATCTTGCCGGGCGACCGGGTAAAGGTCGAGCTCTCTCCTTACGACCTCACGCGTGGCCGCATTACGTTCCGTCACCGCTGACACGTCACCACTACACCGCCACCGAGGAATCACGATGAAAGTTCGTCCGTCCGTCAAACCAATGTGTGAGCGCTGCCGCGTCATCAAGCGGCACGGGCGCACCATGGTGATCTGCATCAACCCCCGGCACAAGCAAAGGCAGGGCTAGCTTCGTGGCTCTCCTGGCAACAGTTAGAGCGCCTCTGGCGCGCGATCCGCGGCGCATTGCGTCGTCCTCGGTCGCATCCAGGCAAACCAGCCTGAATGCTCCCTGCGTCCTAGCACTGCTTGCGTCTCGCACCCCAGAGACGCGAAACCGTCACCAGGAGAACCACTAATGGCTCGCATCGCAGGCGTCAACCTCCCGAACCAGAAGCGTCTCGAGATCGGGCTCACCTACATCTTCGGGATCGGCCAGTCGACCGCGCAGAAGATCTGCAAGGACCTGGAACTCGACCCCGACCAGAAGATCAAGGACCTCACCGACGACGAGGTTACGAAGCTTCGCACCTACATCGATGCGAACGTCGAGGTCGAAGGCGACCTGCGGCGGGAGCGATCGCAGGCGATCAAGCGCCTGTCGGAGATCGGCTGCTACCGCGGCATCCGGCACCGGCGCGGCCTGCCCACCCGCGGGCAGCGCACCAAGACCAACGCGCGTACCCGCAAGGGCCCGAAGAAGACTGTCGGACGCGGGAAGAAGGGGAAGTAAATGGCACCTCCTCGCAAGGCAGCGGCCGCTCGCGGTCGCACGCGTCGCCGCGTCAAGAAGAACATCGCGATCGGCCAGGCACATATCAAGACGTCGTTCAACAACACGATCGTGTCGCTCACCGACCGCGAGGGCAATGTGATCGCCTGGGAGTCCGCCGGCTCGGCCGGGTTCAAGGGCTCACGCAAGTCGACTCCGTTCGCAGCGCAGGTCACCGCCGACAACTGTGCGCGCAAGGGGATGGAGCATGGCCTCCAGAAGGTCGAGGTCTTCGTCAAGGGGCCCGGCTCCGGGCGCGAGACGGCGATCCGCTCGCTCCAGGCGGCCGGCCTCGAGATTCTGGGCGTCAAGGACGTCTCCCCGCAGGCCCACAACGGCGTGCGTCAGAAGAAGCGGAGGCGTGTCTAGTGGCTAGAGATCTAGGCCCCAAGTGCCGTCTGTGTCGGCGCGAAGGCATCAAGCTGTTTCTCAAGGGTGAGCGCTGCCTGACCGAGAAGTGCGCGATCGAGCGCCGCTCGTACCCGCCGGGAGAGCACGGCCGCGGCCGGATCAAGCAGAGCGAGTACCTGCTGCAGTTGCGCGAGAAGCAGAAGGCACGCCGCTACTACGGCCTGCTCGAGAAGCAGTTCCGCAACACCTATGAGAAGGCGACCCGCGGTACCGGTGCCCCGGGCGAGAACCTTCTGCGCATGCTCGAGACGCGGCTCGACAACGTCGTCTATCGGCTCGGCTTCGCCGGCTCGCGCGCGCAGGCGCGCCAGCTTGTCCGCCACGGCCACTTCCAGGTGAACGGCCGCCGCGTCAACATCCCGAGCTTCGGCGTGCGACCGAACGATGTGATCACGTTGAAATCGGGCAGCGCAGCCGCGCCACTCGTTCGTGATGCGACCGACCTGACGGCGTCCGTCTCGCCGTGGCTGCAAGCCGACCACGAAGGCCTCGCCGGCAAGGTGCTGCGGTGGCCCGAGCGCGCGGAGATCGACACCCCCGTTCAAGAATCACTGATCGTCGAGCTCTACTCGAAATAGAGAACGGAGAGGCTTGCCTCTCTCGACCGTAGGGGCGAGGCGCAGCCTCGCCCGCACGTCCGCCGTGAAGAA
>JANOUB010000193.1:0-2834 GCA_031416615.1 Thermoleophilia bacterium | reverse complement strand
GCGAACAGGTCCTCGTCGGCGCCCATGGGGACTCGCGTCACGGACGCTCCGGCGAGGATCGGGGCGTGGATGTGGATGGGATAGCTCGGGCTCGGCACGAGCGCCGAGTCGCCCGGCTCGAGGAGCACCCACATCAGGTGCGAGAGGCCTTCCTTGGCACCGATCGTGTTCAGCACCTGCGTGTCCGGATCGAGGTCGACCCCGAACTTGCGCTTGTACAGCGTGGCGGCCGCGAGACGGAGGTTAGGGATCCCCTTCGACGCCGAATAGCGGTGGTTGCGCGGGTTGTGGGCGGCCTCGGCGAGTTTCTCGACCGCGAGGTCGGGGGAAGGGAGATCGGGGTTGCCGAAGCCGAGGTCGACGACATCGTCGCCCGCGCGGCGCAGCTCGAGCGTGAGGTCGCGAATCACGGCGAAGACGTACGGCGGCAGGTTGTCGACGCGGCGGAACTCCACGAGCCAAGCCTAGCCCTGATCGTTCATCTGGCGTGATCGCAGGGCAGCCGTGTTCGGGTCATACTTGGCGTGATGCACGCCTGCACCGCCTGTGGTGCCGTTCTTCCCGAGACTGCACGCTTCTGCCCGGCGTGCGCAGCGCCGGTGGAGGCGAAGCCCGATGAGCGCGAACGGAAGCTTGCGACGATCGTCTTCGCTGACCTCGTCGGCTCGACCGAACTCGGCGGCTCGCAGGACCCCGAGCGGACGCGGGCACTGCTCGAACGCTTCTACGACGCCATGGCCGAGGAGATCAGTACGGCCGGGGGAACAGTCGAGAAGTTCGCCGGAGACGCCGTGATGGCGGTGTTTGGCGCCCCCGCTGCGCTCGAGGATCACGCTGAGCGGGCGTTGCACGCGGCGCTGGCGATGCAGCGACGCCTGCGCGAGCTCTTCGGCGAGACGCTCGCGTTGCGCATCGGCGTCAACACGGGCGAGGTCGTTGTCGGCAAGCCGCGCGAAGGCAGTTCCTTCGTCACCGGCGATTCGGTCAACGTGACGGCTCGGCTGGAACAGGCTGCCGAGGCGGGCGATGTCCTCGTTGGCGAGCGGACCGTCGCGACCACGCGTGGCGCATTTGAGTTCGGCGAGCCTCGGACGATCGAGGCGAAAGGGAAGCCGGAGGGGGTCGGGTGCCGGCGCCTCGTGCGCGCGCTCTCGCTGATGCGCCCCCGCGGCGTCGGGGGCCTCAGCCGCGCTTTCGTCGGGCGCGACAAAGAACTGGGCGTGCTCGAGCGCGTCTACGAGGAGGTCATCGAGGAGCGGCAGGCGCAGCTCGTGACGATTCTCGGGGACGCGGGCGTCGGCAAGACTAGGCTCCTGCGCGAGTTCTGGGATCGCCTCGGCGGCCGCTCGCCGGAGACCCTGCGGCGTACCGGGCGCTGCCTTTCGTACGGCCAGGGCATCACCTACTGGCCCCTCGGCGAGGTACTGAAGGAGCATCTCGGCATTCTCGACAGCGACCCGCCGGCGTTCACGCTCGAGCGGCTCGGATCGCGTGAGATCCTGGGGCTGACGCTCGGGCTCGACGTGGCTCAGGGGCTCCACCCGCTCGCCGCCCGCGATCGTTTCCAGGACGCCTGGGTCGAGTTCCTCGAGGAGATGGTCGCGGAGCGGCCTACCGTCATGCTGATCGAGGACATCCACTGGGCCGAGGAGCAGCTGCTCGATCTTCTGGAGCGCCTCGTGCGCGACACGAGGGGACCGCTGCTTCTGGTCGTGACTGCGCGGCCCGAGTTCCTCGAGCAGCTACCTGGCTGGGGCGCCCGCGTCCGCGGCACCAACGTGGCCCTCGAGGCGCTCTCGCCGGAAGACGCGGTCAGGATGCTCGACGAGTTGCTCGGTGGAACGCTCCCGCTCGGGCTAGGAGAGGTCGTCGTCGAGCGCGCGGAAGGAAACCCGTTCTTCGTCGAGGAGCTGCTTGCGACCCTGATCGATCGACAGCTGCTCGAGCGGCAGAACGGCGCCTGGCGGATGGCGGAGCTACCCTCCGACTTCGCCGTCCCAGACACTGTGCAGGCCGTCGTCGCGGCGCGAATCGATCTGCTCGATCCGGCGGAGAAGCAGGCCCTGCAGGCTGCCTCCGTGATCGGCCGGATCTTCTGGGCGGGGCCGGTCTACGAGCTCGTTCAGGAGGCTGAACCGGATCTGCAGGTGCTCGAGGAGCGCGATTTCATCCGCCGTCGCGCCGGCTCCTCGATTGCGGGTGACCGCGAGTATGCGATCAAGCACGCGCTGACGCGCGAGGTCGCCTACGCCGGCCTGCCGAGAGCCAGGCGAGCGCGGCTGCACGCCGCGTTCGCACGGTGGCTCGAGCGGACCGGCGAGGGACGCGACGAGGACGCGCCCCTTCTCGCCCACCACTACGCGGAGGCGGTCCGGCCGGACGATGTCGATCTGGCGTGGGGAGGTGAAGAGAACGAGCTCGCCGCGCTGCGAGCACGGGCGCTCGCCTGGCTTCGCCGCGCAGCCGAGCTCGCGATCGGCCGCTTCGAGATCGACGACGGCCTTGCCCTGCTCGGCCGCGCTCTCGACCTCGGGCCGGACGAGGCCGAACGGGTTGCACTGTGGCGGGAGATCGGACGCGCAAACGTCCCCAAGTTCGACGGCGAGGCCTTCTGGACCGCGATGCAGAGGTCGCTGGAGGGTAGCGACCGGGCGACCGCCGCCGACACCTATAGCGAGCTCGCTTTCCACACAGCGACGCGCGCTGCGATGTGGAAGCGCCGGCCGGACCCCGAGCTGATCAGAGGGTGGATCGAACAGGCGCTCGAGCTCTCCGAGCCAGACACGCCGGCCCGGGCGAGGGCGTTGATCGCGCGTGCCTGCTGCGACCCTGAG
>JANOUB010000192.1:0-6397 GCA_031416615.1 Thermoleophilia bacterium | reverse complement strand
AAGGCCGGCGGCTCGCCGGCCGAGCTCGCGAGCTTCGACCCACAGTTCATCTTCTTCCTTGGCGGCGTCGCTGTGCTGAACGACGGTGTCCGCGTCGGTGCCGTCGGTGTCAGCGGCCTCCCGGGCGAGGTAGACGAGGAGTTGGCGATCGCCGGCATCCGCGCTGCCGGGCTCGAGGCGCCGTCGTAGGACGCTAGCCCGAACCGTTTAGCTGGCATCGGGCGCGGGCGTTGCATCCCCGTACCGAAGGCCCGCGAGGACGCCTCCCCGCCCGGGTGGGTCCAGGCTTCGTCGCCCCGCGATCACGCCGGCTGAGCGATCCGGGCTAGGCGCGAATAAGGAGCTCGCGGAGGCGCTTTCGCTCGGCAGGAAGGTAGAAGCCGAGCGGCAGGAGCACGAGCGGGTAGAGAAGGATGAGGCCGACCGAAAGAGCCAGCCCGGCGCCAACGAGCTTGCCCGCCGAGGCGAGGGCGATGCCCGCCGCCGCGGCCGTCAGCACGCGGCGCCACTGGTAGGGGCAGGGGAAGATCCGTTGTGCCCACCACGCCATGCCGGCGAACATGACGGTGTACGCAGCGACGGTCGCGATCGCGGCACCCATCATCCCGTAGAACGGGATCAGTGTCAGGTTGAGCGTCACGTTGACGACGGCCGCGGCGCCGGTTATGACCCAGTTGAACTGGGTACGGCGGGCGCGGCCGATGCCGATCGACAGCACGATGAAGCCCCCGAACGACACCGCCGCAAATGCGAGCGGCCCGACGACGCGCGAGGAACTCGCGAACTCGGGAGCGGTGAGCCAGGCGACGAGCCAGGGTGAGAGCAGCGTCAGCGCGGTGGCGATCCAGGTCGTGAGAACGACGAGATAGGTGAGCACCCAGGCGTAGGTGCGCCTGGCCTCCTCATCGCTCTCGATCGAGTACGCAAACGCGGGCCACGCCATCCTGAACGCGGTCAGCAGCAGCACCATCGCCGACGCAATGCGCACCCCGACGGAGTAGAGCCCCACCTCGGCCGTGTCCGTGAGCTTGACGAGGAAGAAGCGGTCACTGAAGTTCGTCACCCAGAGCAGCAGCGCGGACGGCACGAGCGGCATTCCGAACTGGTTCATCCGCTGGAGGAGCCCGCGGTCGAGTTGGAGCCCGAGTTGCTCGCGCCGATAGCCGAGGAGGGCGAGGTAGACGACGAGCGTGCCGGTGAAGTTGCCCACGATGACGCCGAGTGGCCCGCGGTCGAGCACGACGACGAGCAAGACAGTGCCGGTAACCGTCAGGACGACGTTCGTGAGGCTCGCGATCACGAACGCGACCGACCGCTCCTCGACCCGGAAGAGCGATGACAGCTGCTCGTAGTTCATCTGCGCCCACAGAGCGACCGCGCTCGCCCGGATGAGGTTCGCGGCGTCCGCCTGACCGAACAACGCCTGAGAGATCGGCCCCGCGAGCGCGACGACGGCGACGAGGCCGAATGTCGCCATCGCCATCGTGAACCAGAACGACGTGCGCAGCACGAGCCGGCGTCCGTTGTCGTCGTCGGCGTCGAAGTAGAACCGGAAGAACGCCGACGAGATGCCGAAGCGGAGCACGATCGTGAGCACGGTGACGAGCGCCACGAGCGTCTCGATCTGGCCGTAGTCGGACGTCGAGAGGTAGTGCGTGTAGAGCGGCAGCAGGAGGACGGCGAGGATCCGCGAGACGAGGCCGCCGAGGCCGTAGATCGCGGAGTGCCTGCCGAGCCGCTTGAGCTGGCCGGAGAGCGCCATCAGAGTCGAGCGTAGACGTCGAGCAGGCGGTCGGTGATCCGCTCCTGGTCGTGAACGAGCTCGACGTAGGCACGGCACGCCTCGCCTCTGCGCCGTCGCTCGGCCGCGTCGGCGACGAGCGGACGGAGTTGCTCGCGGAGGGTTTCGGCGGTGGCGGAGACGATCGGCACGGTGGTCTCGAAGGCTTCCTGGGTGCGTCGCACCGCTTCCTCGTGGAGGAAGGTGACGACCGGCTTGCCGAGCGCCATGCATTCGATCGCGAACAGGCCGTACCAGCCCGCGTTGAGCTGGTCGACGACGATATCGGCGTTCCGGAAGCGCTCGAACGCCTCGTCGTGGTGCAGACCCTCGACGATCTCGAGATCGGCATCGAGCCCTTCGACGGCTGCGATCACGTGCTCGGTGCCCTTGCGACGCCGCGACGAGGGTGCATGCAGGATTACCGGACGGGTCCGGTCGGAGGGCGGTGCGGGGGTGAAGCGCGAGAGGTCGATGCCCGGTGGGATCACCTCTGCGCCGGGCACCCAGCGGATCGCGTCGTAGCTGCCGACGATCTGGGCACCGGCCTTCTTGCCGGGGGCGAGCTCCTCGGGCGTCTTGCCACGAATGTCCGAGCCGAGGTAGTGCATGATGGACTTCTTGCCGAATAGCTTCAGGATCGGGAACTGCAGCGACTGCGGCACGAGTGTGAGGCCGAAGATGAAGTGGAACACGTCCGTCTGCGGCAGCAGGCCGGCGAATGCTCGCCACTGGGTTGCCTGGCGGCGCGCGAAGCCGCCGGAGCGGTCGAGGGAGACGTCTGCCTCCGGGTGGAGGGCGTAACGCTCGAACACGACGAGCCTCGCGTCGACGCCGCGACGCCGTAGGGCCTGTGCCGTCGTCCACGGCACACCCGCCGTGTTGACCGGGCAGAGGACGACCCGCAGCGGGCGGTTGTCGCCGGCCGGGCTGCTGGCGTCGGCGGGGTTGTTGCGGCCTTCGTCGCCGAGGGCGTCGCTGTGGTCAGCGCTGCCGTCGTCGCTGCTTCCGTCGTCATCGCCGCTGTGGAGCAACTGGCTCAAAGTTGGTGCGATCCTGGCACGGACACGTCACACCTTCCGAGGTAGCGTGCCTGTGCCTGTCCCCTGGGAGGGTGGGGGTTAGGGATGGACGTCAACCAGGGACCTCTCGCTCAGGCGTTCCACTCGAGTTGGTCGAAATAGCGCAACGCCGTCCGCCCCGGCCTGATCCGCGAACGGAGTGCCACGAGCTCCGCGGCCGAGATCTCACCAAGCGCCCGCTTCACGCCGAGGTACGGGATGTTCAGATCCTCCTGGTAGACGATCGTGGAGATCCGTGGATTGATCTCGATCACATGCTCGCCGACGAGCTGGATGTTGAAGAAGTGCTCGATCTCGAGCTCGGCCACGATCCGGTCGGCGACCTCCATCAGCGCCTCGTCCTCGAGCGTGACGAAGTACATCGCGAGGCCCGCACGCATCGCCTCGCGCGTCTTCGGGTGCCCGAGCAGGATGCGCTCGCCGTCGGCGATACCGTCGATCGTGCGCTCGCCGCCGGTGGCGAGCTCCATCACAAGGAGATCAGGGCCGCCGTCGGGCGGAAGCAGCTCGATCGCCTCCTCGAGGCGCATCGCGACCGATCCCGGACGCTCGTTGAGCAGCTGATGGGCGCGATCGACCGTCGGATCGAGGATCCGGAAGCCGCGCGATCCGGACGAGAACACCGGCTTGAAGCAGACGGGTACCTCGGGGTAGCCAAGCTCTCGCGCAGCCGCCTCGACCTCCGCCGCGCCGTTGACGCGCCGGTACGCCGGCGCCGGCAACCCGAGCCGGTGGAGGAACGCGTAGGTCTCGGCCTTGTCGTTCGAGCGGAAGATCGCGTTGGGTTTCGACACGAGTACCGGCACCGGGAAACTCTCGCGGTGCTCGGCGAGGCCCTCGAGGTCGAAGGACGACTGGGGTAGGACACAGTCGGCCCCCTCGCGCTCGACGACCGCTCGGATCGCGTCGGCGAAGCCCGGGTCAGAGCCAGCAGGAACGAGGTGGAACGCGTCACAGAGGTGCCGCCCCACCGAGCGCTCGGACATGTCCGTGCCGACGAGCCGCACCTCGCGCTCACCGTTCTCGCGCAGACCGCGCAGCAGAGCAGCGGTGCCGGGAGCTCCCGAGGCGGTGACGACGACGGTGATCGGTTTCAGAGCCATGTGTCCAGTTCGACGCGGTGGTCCTCGATCCAGGCGAGGTTCCCGAGAATCAGTGTGCCGCTTCCAGCGTCCCACATCTGGCGCCAACCGTCGCGACGCTCGATCCCGCCCCACAGCCGGCCGCCAGAGTTGCGCCGGCGCCTCATGAGAGGTCGATGCGGTCGTCTGCGAGCTGCTGTAGTCGCCGTTTCTTCTCGGCTTCCAGCATCGCCCGCATCGTCTGTCCCATCGTCTCGCCCTGATAGGCCCAGATCTCCGGATGGGTGAGGAGCTGCAACCACGGGAACGCACCGGCCCGGAGATCGTCGTGGGGGCAGCCGGAGCGCCAGTGCTGGTTCGAGTCCGAGCGGTAGGTGGCCGGGTCGAACCACGGCCCCTCCATCACGTTGATCCGGCCGTCGACAAGCGGTGCGCGCATGTACTCGGGGACAGGGTTGTGCCAGGCGACGACCGGGTCGAAGCGGTCGTCGCGGGGAGCGTTCGGGTACACAGCATGCAATGCGACGCGGTGCCCGAGCTCGCGCAACCGGGAGATCACGGCGACGCCCTCGGTCGAGTCGAGGTTGTAGAACACCGACTCCGTCATCAGGAAGTACGTCGCCGTTGCCCCGGCGTCGTGCTCGAGCTCGGCCATCCGCAGGGCGGCATCGAGGGACAGATCGACGTCATGGCGCAAGATCACGGAGCCCTCGGCCGGAGCGTCTTCGAAGTGGGCGAACCGGTAGCCGCCGGCCTGCGCGGCCGCGACGAGCTCCCCGTAGTGGACGAGATCGAAGCCGCAGCTCACCTGTCTACCTCGTCGGTGAGCGGAGGTTCGACCTCGACCGTGAGCAGCCGCGCCGCTGCCTCGGCCCTGTCCAGAGCGGCCATGTTGGTATCCGCAACCGCGATCACATAGCCACGCCGGTCGCCGTCGAGGCGGACGGGCCGGATTGTCTCACCCACCTGCAGATACGTTTCCGCCTGGACGACGCCTTCGGCAGACAGCACAGTCTCGAGGCTGCCGATCCGGATCACACGGCCGGTCGGCAGCGGGCCGGGCTCGGCCGTGAGGAAGCGGATCGCGAGCGGCTGCTGGAACTTTGGGCGCGCGACCTCGTCCGGAACCGGCTCGCCAAGCGCGAACCGCAAGGCGATGTCGACGAGGTCGACACCGGTCGCGTGCCGCACGAGATCGGCCATCTGACCCCCCGGAATCCGCGCCGCGACCTCGACGACGGCGACGGAGCCGTCGGGATGGGCGATCAGCTGCGGGAAGGCGATGCCGTCGCGGAGGCCCAGCACCTCGACGGCACGGGTGGCGACGCGCTCCGAGAGCTCGAGCTGGTCGCCGTACGCCGATGCCGGATACACGTGGATCCAACCGACGCCGAAGCCGATACCGGGAGGCCGCAGGCGATCCGAAAGCGTCACGACCTCGGCGGTGCCACCGCGGGCGATCACGATTCCGTTCATCTCGGTGCCCTCGACGAAACCCTCGAGGATGCACTCCTGTTCGGCTGATTCCGCGAGCGCCGCGTGGAGGTGGCGGTCGAGGTCGTCGGCGCACTCGATCCGGAACAAGCCGCGCTGGCCGCCGGAGTCGGCGGGCTTCAGCACCGCGGGCAGCCCCACCGTTGTCAGCGCCCGCCTCCCTTCGACGAGAGAGCGAACGGCTGCGAACGGCGGCTGCGGCACGCCTTCCTCGGCGAACGCCCGTCGCATCACGATCTTGTTGCGCATCCGCTGCGCCACGGCAGTGCCGATCGACGGTAGCCCGAGGCGCTCCGTCACGGCCGCGACGACGGGGACTGCCCGGTCGGCCGATACCGTCAACGCTCCGTCGACACCGTGGCGTCGGGCGACCTCCGTCACCGCGTCGACGTCGGTGAAGTCGACGGCCTCGGCGACGTCGGCGATCGGGAGTCCGGGTGCGTCGGCGTTGCGGTCGACCGCAACGACGCGTATGCCCTGCTCGCGCGCCTGCAGGATCGCGCGGCGCTGGTGGCGCCCGGCACCGACGAAGAGGACTGACTTCACCACACGGCGATGCTAGCCCGGATCTTTCGTCTGGCGTGATCGCGGGGCGCTCGTCCGGGTCGCGAGGACGTGCGGGGAAGAGGCCGTGCAGGCCGGGAGCCTGTGGGGCCCCTTCCCCGCGCGGAGCGCACCGTCCGGGTGGGCCCGCCCCAAAAGGGAAGAAGCGGGCCCCACCCGGACGGGAAGCGTCCTTGTGAGCCGGAGGAGATGCAACGCCCGCGCCAGATGAAAGATCCGGGCTCGTGGTTGATCAGCGCGGCGGTGCCGGGCGCGGCAGCAGGAAGCTCACGCGCTGCCAGCGCGCGATCTCGCAGCCGTTGTCGAGCCGAAGCCGGACCCAGAGCGGACGGCCGAAATAGATCCCGGTGATCCGGGCCGTCGAGGGGCCACCCGAGATCTCGGTGCATGCCGTG
>JANOUB010000191.1:0-16075 GCA_031416615.1 Thermoleophilia bacterium | reverse complement strand
CGCCCATCGAGGCGGCGCCCCGTTTGCGATTCGGTCAAGCCTCTAGCCCTGCGGGGGATGGTGATCGAGCCAGTGCTGCGCGATGTCCAGGCGTCGCATGAAGCAGGCGCCTTCCTTCTCCAGGACGTACTCGATGAATTGCCGTACGGCGGTGGCGCGGTTTGCCTGCCCACTCCACCGCGCGTGGAGACCGACCGACATCGTGCGCCCACCGTGGCCCCTGGCAGCTTCGTCGACCATGAAGTCGAGTGCGAGCTTGAGATTCTCGAAAAAGTGCCGAGGCGTCGCGTACGTTGGTGCGATCAGATATCGGACATCGTTGTAGACCTTGGAGTACGGCACGACGAGGAACGGCTTACCGAGTGTGGTCACGTAGTACGGAAGCTCATCGTTCGTCGAGTCGGAGTCATAGAGGAAGCCGCCGTCTTCGACGAGAAGCTCGCGGGTGTTGAGACTCGGGAACGATCGCACGATCCAGCCCCGAACGCGCTGGCCCGTCGTTCGCTCGATCGACTCGACGGCGAGCCGTAGGTAAGCCCTCTCCTCGTCGCGCGTCATCCGCGAATCCTCTGTCCACCGATACCCGTGGCCGATCACATCGTGGGTGCGTTCGCGGATCCAGGCGCAGAGCTCCGGATTGCGCTCGAGGGCGACTGCTGGTGCGTCGACGGAGACGTCGATGCCATAGTCATCGATCATGCGGACAAGCCGCCAGATGCCGACGCGGCTGCCGTACTCCATATGCATCTCGGTACCGAGGTCACGGACGTCGGGTGGAATCTGGTAGGAGTACTCGCCCCACGTGTCGTTGAACCCGTCGCCGTCGGGAAGAGAGTATTCGGCCCCTTCCTCGTAATTCACGACGAGGTTGACGGCAACGGACGACCCGTCAGGCCAGCGAACGTCGGGCGTTGTGCGACCGTAACCAACGAAGTCACGGACAGGTCCAGCGTGTGCTCTGAAGGGGATTGAGTCCATGAATAAAGCTCCTTGGGTCGTCGTGCGGCTACGTTGAGCGTGACGTCGGTGCAGGCGGCCCATCGAGGACATCGGCCAGCGCTTCGAGGACATAGTCCTTGACTTGTCGGAGGTGCGCGCACATCGCATCGGCAGCGCCTGCTCCGTCCCTCGCCTGGATCGCAGCTGCCACCGCGACATGACCCTTCGCGCACTCGATCGATGCCCGCGCATGCGGGAGATCCCGGTGTCGGAGCGTTGTAATCAGGGCACATGCGTCGTCGAGGAGACCGGTCAGTCGCGCGTTCGAGGCCGTTGCCGCGACGCGTTCGTGGAACACCGAATCCCAGCGGCTGAACGCATCCCGGTCGCCTGCTTCGGCCCCGCGGAGCGACTGCTCTGCTGCGGTCGAGATCGAGAGACAGTCGCTCGTGGTGGCCCGTTCGGCCGCCGCGCGCGCGGCGAACGCTTCCAGCGCCTCTCGGATCTCGAAGGCCTGCTCGATCGCGACCCGGGACGGTGTGATCACCCTGCCACCCCGCCGCCCATCGTCCTCGATCAGGCCGATCTGCCTGAGTCGCAGGAGCGCTTCACGGACGGGTGTCTTGCTGACGTTCAGATGCTTTGCCAGCCCGGCTTCGGTGACGCGTAAACCCGGTGGGAGCGACTTGTCGAGAATCGCCGCCCGTACTTCGTCGAACACGCGATCAACGAGATTCGAGGCGTGGAGCTCGTTGAGGCCGCTCAGAGTGAGACCGTCAGCGTCAGTCCGGCGGGCGGCAGCTGTGATCGTCGTCGGTACGTCGGCCACCATCCCGTCGGCATCGTAGCACTTTCGTATACGACATACGAACCGGGGTGGATCCCTATAGAGTGCCTGAACAGTCGAGTGAGCCCATCGGGATCGAAGCGAGCCGGCGTCGTCTAGCAGAAGATCGAAAGAATCCAGGTGAGGGAATCAGGCGCGGTTTCGTGACACCGATGGGTCGGGCCATCAGCGTGGCATCGTTCGGCGCCGGGATCTCCTACTCCAACCTGGCGATCGGCCTGCCGCTCCTCGTCCTCGCGCAGGCGCAGACGGCATTCCTGGCGGGATCGCTGATCGCGCTGAACACGATCGCGATCGCACTCGGCGCCCTCCTGGCGCTCGCTCTGCGCCGCCCGGAAACAGGGGTTGCATACGGCCTCTGCCTGATCGCAGCGGGGGCGGCAACCCTCGTGCTGCCGCCCTCTACCGCGTTGACGGCTCTCGGAGCCCTTGTCCACGGGGCTGGGCACGGGCTGTTCTGGGTCGGTGTGCAGGGTGGCCTCGGCCGGCGTGCAGGTGAGCGCGGCTCGGAGAAGGCATTCGTGACCCAGTACTCGATGTACATTGGCGGGAGCGTTGCAGGAGGGGTTCTGACGGGCCTCGGAGTCGCTGCTTTCCGGGCACTCGGGGCCGACAAGACGACGAGCATCTCGCTGACCTTCCTGTTCGGAGCCCTCGCAGCGCTCGCGGCTTTGCCACCCGTGCTCTCGTGGCTTCGCAACGCGAGCACGGGGATGGCCAGGCGCCCTCGGCTGACACTCGTGGCGGGATTTGCCTTGCAGACTCCCGACCTCTTCCTCGTGGGCGCGATGGGCATGCTGATCAGCCTCGCGCCGGTGGTCCTCAGCGACGTGTTCGAGTTAACGCCTTTTGCCATCGGACTGGCGTCCGGTGCGACGGCGCTGGCGAAGATCGCCGGCTCGTTCGCCGCCGGCCGGATCGCACGTGCCGCCGGGGCCCGCAAGGCCGTTGGGCTGATGTTGGCTGCCAGCGCTATCAGCGCCGGGGTCCTGATCGGTGCCCAGCAGCCGTTGCTCTTCATCGCGCTCACGGTCTCGGCGACGTTCTTCGGTATCGGGGCGTGGCCGATCATCGTCGACGGTGCACTCGCCCGCATTCGACCTGCAGACCGCGCGCGCGTCACGATCGCCTGGAATGTCCGGGAGTACACCGCGATAGCACTGGCCACCGTCGCGGGTGGCTATCTGCTCGACGCTGCCACCAGTCCCGCCATCCTGCTCAGCTTCGCGACCGCCTTGCTCGGGTGCGCAGCGCTCTCTGCGCTGTTCGTGCTTCGCGCTCCCACCCAGGCGCCGGCAGAATCGCAGGAAGCACCCGCTCGGGTTGGGCTCGCCTGAGCCTGGAGCCACCGTTTTGCGCGGGCGTTTCATCTCGCCCGGCCCGCCAGGCCGCTCCCCGTCCGGCTAGGCCCCGTTTCTTCTCCTTCGGGGTGGCCCCACCCGGACGGTGCGCCCCGCACGTCCTGACGGCCCGGACGAGCGCCTCGCGATCACGCAAAACGGTGGCTCCAGGCTGAGCCTGGAGCCACCGTTTTGCGCGGGCGTTGCATCTCCGTACCGATGGCCCACAAGGACGCTCCCCGTCCGGGTTGGTCGGCGTAGGGTCAGCCAGAGTCCGTCAGCACCGACAGGAGCCGCGCGCGCTCCTCATCCTCGTTGTAGTCAGGGAACCAGTGCCTGATCCCGGTTCGGCGCGGCATCGGCAAGTCGCGCTTCTCGAGCTCTGCGCGAAGTTCCTCCAGAAAAATCCCTTCTCCGGCGACCAACTCGGTGTCGTCAGCGCCGATGTTGGGCTCGCCGCCCCATGTCGTCGAGGACGGCTGATAGTCGATGCCCATCGTAGGGCTCGAGTCGACGCCGATCATCACGACGTCGTCTCCCACCGTCACGTGCGGCTGCATGGTCGCCGCCACCGTCTGCGCCAATCGTCGGCAGTGGGCGCGAAACACGGGGGTATCTGCTTGCTCGCGTACCCACCAGAACCGCCGGACACCGCCGAAGGCGAGCTCGGGGCACGGCATCTGGCGGATCTCCCAGCCGTTCTCCAGCAGGAGGTCGATCACCGGCTCCCACATACCGGGGCGCTTGGCGCCGCCGATCACTTTGGCATTCTGGTTCAGCAGGCAGTGAGCGATGAACGCCACCTTCGCCATCTCACACCTCGAAGTCGAGCAGCACCTTCCCGAGCTTGCCTTGTTCTTGCATCCGGTCGAACGCGGCTGTCGCGTCCGTCGCCGGGAAGACGCGATCGACAAGCGGAACGATCCGGCCGGACGACAGGTGCGGAACCACCTCGCGGGCGAACGCACCCACTGCGTAGGCTTTCTCCTCGAGAGGACGTGCACGCAGGACGGTGCCCATCAGATGTACCCGCCGGCCCATCAGTTTCCGAAGGTCAAGAGTCGCTTCCGTCCCTCCTCCGGTGC
Source organism: Thermoleophilia bacterium (assembly GCA_031416615.1). GTDB lineage: Bacteria > Actinomycetota > Thermoleophilia > Gaiellales > Gaiellaceae > Gaiella. Next base: position 11,864 of record JANOUB010000191.1, on the reverse strand, counting down.
CGACGATCACGATCCGACCCTTGATCGCAAGCGCGTCGAGGTCACGAGCAAGGTTCGGAGCACCAACCAGTTCGAGTACGACATCCGCCCCGCCCTCCGCCTGAGCGCGCACGTCGAAGTCTTCGGGAGGGATAACGGTGGCGCCGAGTGATGCCACCCTCTCGCGGAGCTCTGCTGAACGCACCGTCGCGAGCACTCTGGCGCCGGCAGCAGCACCGATCTGGACGGCAGCGGTACCGACGCCACCGTTGGCGCCGTTCACCAGGAGAAGCTCGCCCATCCTGAGCCCAGCCTGCGATCTGATCGCGTCGTGGGCAGTGATGAACACTTCCGGCACGGCGGCGGCGGCAAGTTCGTCGAGACATTCAGGCACCTCTGTGACGTGACGCTCGTGGACGAGCACCCTCTCCGCGAGCCCGCCTCCGCCGACGATGCCGAACACTCGGGCTCCCGGTGCAAAGCGTCGAGCGGTGGGGCCGCAGGCCACCACTGTTCCCGAGACTTCGATCCCGGGTACATCGGGTGGTGAACCCGGCGGCGCCGGGTAGCGGCCCGCTCGTTGTGACACATCTGCCGGGTTGAGAGCCGCGTACCGGACCGCTACCAGAACGTCGTCACCGGTAGGTTCAGGCACTGTTCGCTCCTCGAGGCGAATGACTTCGTTGCCCCCGGCACCCGTGAAGACGATCGCCCTCATGCGGATCGGCGGGGGGTCATGGACCTGTCGTAGTTTCGGACACTCCGAGGTTGCGGCACTTGACTCGATTCGCTGAACATGTCATATATCGTATCTACTTGTTCACCGCCTCGTGATGAGAACTGCCTGCCGCCGTCCCGCGTTATGGTGGCACCTAACTTTCGTCCGCGTAGAGGCGTCGCTGTGAGTGCATGGTCAGGAGTCCACGGTACTGAGGAGGATTGGGATGAACCCTGAAGAGATGAAGCGGCTCGACGACTACCGGTGCAGTCAGGCTGGACCGCTCGAGAACGACCTGATCGACGAGTTCGCCGACGGAAATATCGACCGTCGCGGATTCATTCAGCGGGCCACGATACTCGGCCTGTCCATGGGAGTGGTGGGCTCAGCTCTCGCGGCGTACGACGCGCCGCTGGCGTTCGGCGCTGCTTCCAGAGGTAAGGCTGGGGGCCGGCTTCGACTCGGCGTCCTGCCCCCACCGGCCAAAGATCTCGAGCCGCACAAGCTTGCGGACACGGGCGGGCTCGTGACGGACGGCATTTCGGGGGAGTTCCTGACCCGGTCGACGAAGAACTTGACGATAGTGCCCGAGCTCGCGCTCAGCTGGAAGCCGAATGCCACCGCCACCGTCTGGACGTTCAAGTTGCGTCCAAATGTCAAGTTCCAGAGTGGACAGGCTTTCGGCGCGGACGACGTTGTCGCCACCTATGAGCGTCTGGTCGGCGCAGACTCGGGCGCGCTGTCGGCGTTCAAGGGTGTGCTGTCCAGTGGCGGGATCAAGGCGATCGACAACCTCACGGTGCAGTTCACCCTCAGCGCGCCGACGGCGAGCTTCCCGTACCTGACGAGCTCCTCGACCTATCAGGCGATCATGTTGCCGAAGGACTACAAGCTCGGCACGTACGACAAGACGCCGCAGGGAACGGGAGCGTTCCGGCTCGTCTCCTATACGCCCGGCGTGGGTGCGAAGTTCGATCGCAACCCGACCTGGTGGGGTGGCAGGGCACCGCTCGATGGGGTGGACATCACCTACTACACCGATGTTGCGGCCCACATCGCCGCGCTCGTTGGCGGCCAGGTCGACCTGTTGAACGAAGTGCAGTTCGCAAATGGTCGCGCGCTCTTCACCAATCCGAACGTGCAGATCTTCCCGGTCAGAGGAGCACAGAACCGCACGGTCGGCCTGCGCGTGAACCTCGACAACCCCCTCAAGGACCGACGGGTGCGGAGGGCGATCGCTCTCACGCTCGATCGACCGGCGATCGTCAAGACGTTGTTCAATAACTTCGCGGATGTCGGGAACGACTCGCCGTTCGCACCGGTCTTCCCGTCGACCAACACGAGCGTGCCGCAGCGGAAGAAGGACATTCCGGCCGCAAAGAAGCTGTTGGCGGCTGCGGGTTACGCGAAGGGGTTCAAGGTTCCGTTCATCGTTCAGAAGAACGGTGAGATGCCCCAGTTGGCCCAGATCATGCAGCGGTCGGCGAGGGCGATCGGGATCGATCTGGCGCTGGAGCTTCAGACTGACACCCAGTTCTTTGCCGGCACGCAGTGGTCGGCGCCGTGCAGCTACGGCAACACGCCGTGGCTCAACGGTGCAATGACGCTCACCGGTTGGGGCGGCCGCTCGGTGCCCAACGTGTATCTCTCGTCCGAGATCAAGTCGTGCAGCATCTGGAACGAGGCGCAGTACAAGAACCCCAAGCTCGACAGGGTGATCGACAAGTACCTGGGAGCGATCGCGCTCTCCGATCAGAGGAAGTACGCCAACCAGATTCAGAGGACGCTGCTGAACGACACACCGTTCATCTTCCCCTATTTCTTCAACTCGCTCGCGGCAGGATCGAAGAAGGTCAAGGGGTACAATCACGATGCTTCTGCGCTGGTGTACCTCAGCCGTACGTCGCTAGCCTAGAGCCACACTCTGGGGTGTCGGGTCGAGCGAACTGAGACCCGACACCCCAGATCCTCACCCGACGGGAGAACGGCGATCACCAGGTTCCTACTCAAGCGGCTGGGCCTTGCGCTGATCACTCTGTTCCTCCTCAGCATCGTCGTCTTCGCTGCCGCGCAGTTGCTTCCAGGGGACATTGGCCGCAACGTCCTCGGGCCATTTGCGTCCCAGGCACAGGTTGACACACTCAACGAGGAGTTGGGTGTGAATCGCCCGCTCGTCGTGCAGTACTGGGACTGGATCAGCCATTTCGTGCGGGGCGACCTCGGCGACTCTCTGCAGTACAAGCTGCCGGTCGCGGATCTGCTCGGCCCCGCGCTCCTCAACTCGCTCAAGCTTGCCGCTGTCGCATTCGTCCTCGTTGTGCCCCTGAGCATCCTCGGCGGCACCATCTCCGGACTCAAACGCGGACGGGTCGTCGACCGGGTGATCAGCGTGGCCGGTCTGTCCTTGACGGCGATCCCGGAGTTCGTGACGGCAATCGTGCTGATCCTCATCTTCGGGATCACGTTGAAGTGGCTTCCCGTCTCGGCGACTGCTCCTGCGGGCGCCGGCATCGCGACGCAGATCGAATACCTGTTGCTGCCGAGCTTCGCGCTCGTCGCCGTCTTGTTCGGGTACATCGCCCGGATCACGCGTGCGAGCGTCATGGAGGCTGTCGACGCCGACTACACGCGCACTGCCTATCTGAAGGGGCTCTCGCCGCAGCAGGTCGTCGGTCGTCATGTGCTGCGCAACTCACTGCTACCGACGATTGCCGTCGTTGCGACCCAGATCGGCTATCTGATCGGCGGCCTCCTCGTGATCGAGAAGCTCTTCAACTACAACGGCATCGGCCAGCGCATCTACACCGCAGCTCAGAACAAGGACTTCACCCTGCTGCAGAGCGGGGTCATGATCGTCGGTGTCATCTACCTCGTCGCAACGCTGGTAGCTGACATTCTCTACTCCGTCTTCAACCCGCGCATCCGCTATGGAGGCGCCGAGTGAGCGGCATGATCGACGATGCTGCCGGGATCGAGCCCGCCCTCGGCCTCGTTCCCACCGAGGCGAGGATCGCCCGGCGCGAGATGTTCGCTCAGCTTGCCCGCTCGAAGACGTTCCTGACCGGCAGTTTCCTCGTCTCCTTCTGGATTTTCTGGGCGATTGTCGGCGCGCGGCTCACACCTCTTGATCCGCTCGAGCAGACCGACAAGGTCCTCGCGCCCCCGAGTTCGGAGTTCTGGTTCGGGACGGATCAGCTCGGCCGCGACGTCTTCTCCCGTGTGCTCGCCGGCGCCACCGACACGCTCAGCGTGGCGCCGGTCGCAACCCTTCTCGGCATCGTTGCTGGAGCAGCGGTGGGACTGATCGCGGGGTTCTTCGGCGGACTCGTCGACGAGGTGATCGGCCGGATCGTCGACGCGGTGCTGGCGCTGCCACTCATCGTCATCGCAGTTGTCGCCCTCGTCGGGCTCGGGAGCTCCAACGCGACCGTGATCATCGTGATCGGCGTCGTTTTCACTCCGATCGTCGCGCGCACCGTTCGTGCGACGGTACTGGGCGAGCGCGGGCTCGACTACGTGCAGGCCGCGCGCCTGCGCGGCGAGCGCGCTCCGTACATCATGTTCTCCGAGATTCTTCCCAACATCATGGGCCCGATTGTCGTCGAGGCGACCGTGCGGCTCGGCTACGCGATCTTCGCGATTGCCGGGCTCACCTTCCTCGGGTTCGGAGTGCAGCCGCCGTCCCCCGACTGGTCGCTTCAGATCGCCGACAATTATGTGCTGTTGAGTTCAGGGACCTACTGGTGGACCGTTCTGTTCCCCGGTCTGGCAATCGCGACGCTCGTGATCGGCGTCAATCTTGTCGCGGATGGGTTGCAGCAGGTCGTGGACCGATGAGCGCCACCGCCGTCGACGCGCCAGCTGCCCACGCCCTCGAGCTCGACGAGCTGGATGTCGTTTACCGGGTTCGCGGACGCGACCGTCAGGTATTGCGTGGGGTCAGCTTGACCGTTGGTCGCGGAGAGGCGTACGGCCTCGTCGGGGAGTCGGGCTGTGGAAAATCGACCGCAGCGCTCGCGATCGTCCGGTACCTGCCCCGGAACGGCAGGGTGCGCTCCGGCGGGATCCGCATCGACGGCCGTGACGCGCTCTCGCTGTCGGGCGCCGAGCTCCGCAGGCTGCGCTCCGAGTCGGTCTCGATGGTGTACCAGAATCCCGGAGCGGCCCTGAATCCGTCGATTCGCGTTGGCAAGCAGCTCGCGGAGGTGTTCCGCCTCCGCGGCGCAAGCAGTGACGAGGCAACAGACCGGGCCCGGACGGCCCTCGAGCTCGTCCAGATCGCGGACCCGGGCTCCGTGATGAGCCGCTACGCCCACCAGCTCTCGGGTGGCATGCAGCAACGGGTTGTGATCGCAATGGCGCTCGCGACCGATCCGGCTCTCCTGATCCTCGACGAGCCAACCACAGGCCTCGATGCTACGGTCGAGGCCGAGGTTCTCGACCTCGTAGCCGCCCTGCAGGCGAAGCTGCACACGTCTGTCCTCTTCATCAGCCACAACCTCGGCATCATCAGCAAGATGTGCGATCGGGTCGGCGTCCTCTATGCGGGCCGCCTGGTCGAGGAGGGCCAGACGGACACGGTGTTGCGCGACCCTCGGCACCCCTACACTGTGGGCCTGCTTCGTTGCGTCCCCCGCGGCGGCGTGCGCAAGGATCATGGGCGGCTCGACACGATTCCCGGCTTCATGCCGAACGTCGGCGAGGACCTGCCCGGCTGCGTGTTCGCGGGGCGCTGCACCCTTGCCGAGGAGATCTGCCACACCGACGAGCCCGCGGCGCTCCTGATCGAGGAGGCCCACATGAGCCGCTGCCACTTCCATGAGCGGGCGCAGTCGCTGCCCCGCGAGATGGCGGCGGACATCGCGCTGCCCGCGGTCGATCGCTCCGCCGACCCACTCCTGCACTTCGACGACCTCGGCAAGGTGTTCAAGCAGAAGGGCCACGACGTCCACGCGCTCGTCGGCGTCTCCGCTGCGATCTGGCCCGGCGAGACGCTCGGACTCGTGGGCGAGTCGGGAAGCGGCAAGACGACCCTCGCGCGCACACTACTGGGGCTCGTTGCCCCGACGTCGGGCGTCGCCACTCTCGAAGGACGGGAGCTTCCCGGCACGCTCGGAGGACGTTCGGCCGACGACATGCGAGCGCTGCAGATCGTCTTCCAGAACCCGGACTCTGCGCTGAACCGACGGCACCAGGTGCGGAGGATCCTGCTGCGGTCGTTGAAGAAGCTATCGGGGACGACCGGGGGTGCGGCCGAGCAGCGAATGCTCGAGCTGATGCGTTCGGTGCGCCTCGCCGAGCGATACGTGAGCCAGCGTCCGGGGCAGCTGTCGGGAGGCCTCAAGCAGCGGCTCGCGATCGCCCGGGCTTTCGCGGGCAACCCGAAGCTCGTCGTTTGCGATGAGCCGACGTCGGCGCTGGATGTGTCGGTGCAGGCTGCGATCCTCAACCTGCTCGTCGAACTCCAGGCGCAGCAGCAGGTCTCCTACCTCTTCATCTCCCACGATCTCGGCGTCGTGCGGTACGTGTCCGATCGGATCGCCGTCCTCTACCTGGGGCGCCTGATGGAGCTCGGCACCTCCGAGGTCGTCTTCTCCGGGCCGCACCATCCCTACACCGAGGCGCTGCTCTCAGCCGTGCCGACGATCGACGGTGGCGAGCGCGAGCGGATCAAGCTCGAGGGCGACATCCCGAGCGCCGCGAACCCTCCCAGCGGCTGCGTCTTCCACACGCGCTGCCCACGGCGGCTTGGCACGATCTGCGACGAGACCGAGCCGCCGCTCGTCGAGGTTGAGGATAACCATCTGATGCGCTGTCACATTCCACTCCAGGAGTTGCGTGTTCTGCTGGCTGCCGGGCCACCGCCGGCGTTGACGGGAGCGGCTCCGTGAAGATTCGTGCCGCCGTGCTCGAGGCGACCGGCGGGCCCCACCAGGTGCAGGAGCTCGATCTCGACGCGCCGCAGGCGGGTGAGGTGCTGGTGCGCCTCGGTGCGAGCGGCGTCTGCCACTCCGACTTCAACGCGATCGACGGTACCGCCGAGACGCGCTGCCCGGCGGTGCTCGGCCACGAGGGTGCAGGTGTCGTCGAGGCGGTCGGCCCCGGTGTGACGCGCGTCGTCGTCGGCGACCACGTCGCGTTGTCCTGGGCGCCGTCGTGCGGTGCGTGCGGCGAATGCCTGCGGGATCTCCCGCAGCTGTGCTCGACCGCCTGGCCGGCGATGGAGACGGGCGGGTTGATGGACGGGACGACCCGACTCTCTCGCGGCGGCGAGCCCGTCTACCACTACTCGTTCCTCTCGACGTTCGCCGAGGCATGTGTCGTGCCCGAGAAGTCGTGCGTCCCGATCCCGAAGGATGTCCCGTTCGACATCGCCGGGCTCGTCGGCTGTGCGGTGACGACAGGAGTAGGCGCGGTCTGGCGCACCGCGGGTGTTCGGCCCGGCGACCGAGTGGCGATCATCGGGTGCGGCGGCGTCGGCCTCTCTGCCCTGATGGCAGCAGTGGCTGTCGGTGCGGAGCCCGTGATCGCCGTCGATGTGACGCCCGGCAAGCTCGAGACTGCTCGCAGCTTCGGAGCCACCGACGGCGTCCTCTGGGCAGGCTCAGCGGAGGCGACCGCGGAGGCGATCCGCGAGGCGTCGGGTGGCGGCGTCGACTATGCGATCGAGGCGACCGGACGGCCGGAGGCGATGACGGCGGCGTTCCTCTCGACCCGGGCGCGCGGCGCCGCCGTGTTGATCGGGATCCCACGGGCAGACGCCACGGTGACGCTGCCCGCGCTCTCGATCCCCCGCCTGGAACGGCGGGTGCTGGGCTCGATCTACGGGTCGTCGCGTCCCGAGCGCGACTTCGGCACGACACTCGCCCTCTACCGCTCGGGCCGTCTGCCGCTCGACCGGCTCGTTTCCCACCACCTGCCGCTCGACGAGATCGAGCGCGGGTTCGAGCTGATGAGGAGCGGCGACGCCTTGCGCGTCGTCATCGACCTCAACACCTGACGAGCGACAACCACGAAACCCGAGGGAGAACCATGAACCTGAACGATCTGGACGGCCGCATCGGCGAGGGCTGGGGTGGCGAGGCGCCGAACGGCAGTCATGTCAACGTCGTTCTCGCCCGCCGTGGCAGCGCCACAGCCGCGGCGGCCTTGACGATGTTCGCGCAGCCCTCTCCCGGCCACACACCGGTGCTCTGCTGCGCCGGGCCAAGTCAGCAGGAATACGAGCCGATCTGGCCGCCGACCCTGATGATGAACAAGGCCACCGCCACGGATGACCGCCACCAGACGATCACCTGGGGAGCGGCCCAGCTCGGGATCGGACAGGGTGTGCTCGACGCCGTCGCCGACGGTATCGTCGAGGCGACGGGCGACCTCTATGTGCTCGTGGCTGTCTGGGTCGACCCGCGAGCGAACGACGAGACGGCTGTGCGCGAGGCCAACCGGGCTGCGGTGCGCAAGGCGATCGGCGTTTGCGTCGAAGGGCGCGATCCCGTCGCTGCGGCGCGGCTCGTCAGCGAGCGCGATACGCTCCGCAACCCGTTCTACAGCGGCGGCTGATGCGGATCAGCTCGATCGAGACGCGCCGCTACCGCGTGCCCTTCGACCCACCGTTCCGCGCTGCGTGGGACCCGGTTCCGCGCGACCACCAGGAGGCGACGCTCGTCGGCGTCCACACCGACGACGGCGTCACGGGCTGGGCGAGCGGCGATCACCTGCCCGATCGCGCGCTGCTCGAATCGTTCCTCGTCGGCCTTGACCCCTTCAGCACGGAGATCGTCCGTGAACTCGGTGAGACGGTCGATTTCCACGGCGGCCGCCCCTGGGTCGCCGAGGCCGCCGTCTGGGATCTGATCGGGAAGGTGACCGGCCAGCCCGTCTGGAAGCTCCTGGGCGGCCGCTCGGATCGCCTCGTCGCCTATGCGTCGAGCGGCGAGCTGGTCGAGCCGGCCGAGCGCGCGCGCCGCTGCGTCGCGCTTCGCGACGCGGGCGTGAAGGCCGTCAAGATCCGCTTTCACCACGCCGACTGGCGTCAAGATGTTGCCGTCGTCGAGGCTGTCCGAGATGCCGTCGGGACGGACCTCGAGATCATGGTTGACGCGAACCAGGGTTGGCGCATGCCCGGGGATCTCGAACCCCGCTGGGACGTCGCCACCGCGGCGCAGGTCGCCCGGGCGCTCGAGCCGCTCGGGGTCTACTGGCTCGAGGAACCGCTTCGCACCGACGATCTCGATGGCTACGTGGCGCTCCGCAGCCTGACGAGCCTGCGGCTCGCGGCCGGTGAGATGGTTCGCTCTGCGCAGGAAGCGCGCGATCTCGTCCTCCGCGGCGGGATCGACGTCCTGCAATGCGATGTCGTGCTGTCACTCGGGATCGGCGGCTGCCGCCGCGCGGCGGCTCTTGCCGATCTGACAGGGCGCGCGTGGTCGCCGCACACGTGGTCGAACGGCTACGGCCTGCTCGTCAACCTGCATGCTGCGCTCGCCTTCTCGACGGTGCCGTTCATCGAGGTGCCGTTCGACCCGCCTGCCTGGTCGGCGGAACGGCGTGACTGGCTTCTGCCGGCCCCGATCGCGATCGCACCGGATGGGACGATCGCGCCACCCGAAGGCCCCGGCTTCGGTGTCACCCCCGATCTCGACGCGCTCGAGCGCTGGCGGCTGCGCTAGAGGCTTGATGTGCGCGTACTCTGCTGATACTATGTACACATGACGCGGCGGACGACGATCGAGATCGACGAAACCCTGCTCGACCACGCCATGCGTGCGCTCGGGTGCACGACGATCCGCGCAACGGTCGAGGAGGCGTTGCGCCGCGCAGGAGACCTCGCCACCGATCAGGCCGAGCATCTTGCTGCGGCTCAGAACACCTACCTCGATCGCCTCGAGATCCGGGCCGATCTGGGTGTCCTCGCATCGGGTGAGATGTGGCGATAGCAGGCTGGATTCTCGACAAGAGCGCTGCCGCCCGCGTCGACCTCGAGGAGGTCCGGTCAGAGCTGCGGCAACTCGCCGGGACGCTGTACATCTGCCCGGTCGGAGAGCTCGAGCAGCGGTATTCGGCGCGATCGGCAGCCGAGTACGACGAGGTCGCCGCCGAGCTCCGTTCGGCCTTTCCCCGCGCTGAGGTACCGCCCGATGTCTTCGATCGTGCGCTCGACCTGCAGCGCGACCTGGCACACCACCACGGCATGTGGCATCGCACCGCGATTCCCGACCTGTTGATCGCCGAGACCGCCCTGCACCACGGCCTCGGTGTCGTCCACGTCGATCGCGACTACGAGCGGATCGCGGAGGTCAGACCGCTCCAGAGTCGCAGGTTGCGGGTGTGAGTGTCGCCTGCCCATCGCTCCGCCATTTGAGCCTGAGGCCGGCGTGAGGGTCCGCGCCGCCGTGCTCCACGAGCCGGGGTGCGTCGTCGTCGAGGAGGTGGAACTCGACGGGCCAAAGCCTGGTGAGGTGCTCGTCAAGGTCGCTGCCGCGGGGGTCTGCCGTTCCGACCTCCATCTCGTCGACGGTGCCCTCGGTGACGGGCGCTGGCCGATGGTGCTCGGGCACGAGGGCGCCGGTGTCGTCGAGGCGGTCGGCGAGGGTGTCACCCACGTTGCGGTTGGCGACCCGGTCGGGTTCGTGTTCGTCCCGTCGTGCCGGACGTGCCCGGCGTGCGTCGCGGGGCGATTCAACCTGTGCGGCCCGGCCGGCAAGAACGGCCGCAGGGGGACGTTGATGGACGGCACCTCGCGCCTGCGGCTTCCCGACGGCACGGTCCTGCAGCACGGCCTCATGACAGCGTGCTTCGCCGAGCGGACGGTCGTCGACAGCCACGGCGCTGTGCGGCTCCCTCCCGGGTTGCCGCTGTGGCAGGCGGCGCTCCTCGGCTGCGGCGTGATAACGGGCTTCGGCGCCGTCCGCAACGTCGCTCAGGTGCGGACGGGGGAGAGCGTTGTCGTGATCGGTTGCGGAGGCGTGGGTCTGCAGGTCGTCGCTGCTGCTGCACTCGCCGGCGCCTGGCCGCTTGTGGCGATCGATCGCGACGCCGCGAAGCTCGAGATCGCCCGCCGTCGCGGCGCCACCCACCTTGTCGACTCCTCGGCCGCCGACCCGGTCGAAGCGGTGCTGGGGCTGAACGGCGGCGGCGTCGACCACGCGTTCGAGGTCGTCGGGCTCCCCGAGACGATGAGGCTGGCCTGGCAGCTCCTGCGCCCGGCCGCCACAGCGGTCGTCGTCGGCCTTGCTCCCACGGGCGTCGAAGTGTCGCTGCCGGCGATCGAGTTCCTTTCCGACAAAGGGATCCGCGGCTCCTACTACGGGTCGGGTGACCCTGCCGCCGAGCTGCCGGCGCTCGCTGAGCTCGCGGTCACCGGGGAACTCGACCTCGCGGGCGTCGTGACGAACATCTCCGATCTCGACGGTGTCAACGATGCGCTCGACCGGCTCCGGCAGGGAGTTGGCGCACGGTCGATCCTGGTGATGGACGCAGCTCTCGCGAACGCCCCGACGTTCTAGAACTCAAATCAAAATGATTCGAGTTCTTAGGCGACCAGGGTGATGGCGTCCGCGCCTGCCTCGTGGCACTCCCTACAGCGCGCTTCGTACGAGTCGAGCGCGCCGACGACGATCGTCTCGCCCGCGTAGGGCGCCGGCCTGCCGTCGACGAGGCGCTGCGTCGTCGTGGCCGTGCCGCCGCAGCGGTGGCAGACCGCCTGCAGCTTGTCGACGAACTCGGCGTAGGCGAGCAGCTCGGGCATCACCCCGAAGGGCAGCCGGCGGAAGTCCTGGTCGAGGCCCGAGACGACGACGCGGACGCCCCCGTCGGCGAGCGAGAGCGCGGCGTCGACGACCGAGGCGTCGAAGAACTGCACCTCGTCGATTCCCACCACGTCGTGGCCGCCGGAGCGTGCGACGAGCTCGGGCACGGTCTCGACGGCGACGGCCCGCATGCGCGCCCCGGCGTGCGAGACGACGTCGGACGCGTCGTAGCGATCGTCGATGCGAGGCTTGAAGATGACGACGCGCCGGCCCGCGATCTCGGCCCTGCGCAAGCGCCGGATCATCTCCTCGCTCTTGCCCGAGAACATCGGCCCGCAGATCACCTCGAGCCAGCCACCGTGCTGTGGGGGTATCCGGATCACGGTGCCAGAGGCTACTACCGGTATCGGTCGGACGTC
>JANOUB010000190.1:0-9539 GCA_031416615.1 Thermoleophilia bacterium | reverse complement strand
CTGGATCGGGCTCGCGGTCACCGGTGAGGTGACGATCGAGCTGCGCCGCGGAGACGACTACACGGTGCTCGACACGACGAGCCCGAACGCCACCTACCAGCCGGAGCGTCTCTCGATGGAGAACGTCGAGAGCACGTTCGGTCCGGTCGATCGGATCGGCCAGCTGACGATGCGGCTGCTCGACCTCGAGGACTCCCGCGCCAAGCTCGAGCTCTACGGGCGCCTCGGCCTGACGCAGGCGGACGGCCCGCTCGAACTGCTTGGCGGCGAAGGCGAAGGCGAGAGCGGCGGCGGCGGCGACAGGCTTTAGCCTGTCTCCCGGGTGAGAGGTGAGATCGGCGTCCGGGGCTGAGTGCAGGAGGCAGTTCCAGCGCCCAACCCAGGAGACCGGCTGAAGCCGGTCACCGGGCGGTGATCGGCTTCAGACGTCGCCGCCGGCGCGTTCGAGCACGACGACGGGAACTCGCGCGTGCGGCGAGAGGCGCAGCAGCGCCCGCACGATCTCGGCGCAATCCTCCGGCGCGATCATCTCGTCAGCGGGAATGCCTGTCCAGGTCGCCATCGGTGTGTCGACGAACCCCGGGCACAGCGCGGTCACCCGCACCCCGGCCTCCGCTTCCTCGCGGTCGAGCGTCCGCGTCAGCGCGATCAAAGCCGCCTTCGACGCACCGTAGGCGGCGAGCCCCGGCGTCGGGATCGTGCCCGCGATCGATGCCAGGTTGACGATGTAGCCCTTCGTGGCGCGCAGGTGAGGGAGCGCCGCACGGGTGACGAGGAAGGCACCGCGCAGGTTGACCGCCTGCTGGAGATCCCAGGCCTTCGTCTCGGTGTCGCCGCCCGTCCCTGCGATCCCGAGGCCGGCGGAGTTGACGAGCACGTCCATGCCCCCGTGGAGCTCCACATGCTTGGCCACGAGCCTGGTGCAGTCGTCCTCGAGCGACACGTCAGCCGGAACGATCGCGGCGTCGAGGCCTTCGCGGGCGACCTCGAGTCGCTCGAGCCTCCGCCCGGCGAGCGTGAGGGCGTACCCCTCCTCCCCCAGCATCCGGGCGATGGCGAGACCGATCCCCGACGAGCCGCCGGTGACGAGGGCTGAAGGCATGCGTCGATCCTTGCACAGAACGAACGAAGGCCGCCAGGGGGGTGGCGACCTTCGTGTGCATCAGGGAGGAGAGGGGGAAGGGGTATGACTCTCCGATCCCGGCATTCGCCTCTTCTGACGGGACTCCTTCATGCCATACGTACACTCGTTTCGTGACCGAAACCCCGACGCTGACCTCTCTCGCGAAGGCCGGCGGGTGCGCCGCCAAGTACTCGGCGGCCAGGCTCGAGACGCTGCTCGCGGGCTTTGTCCCGGTCGATTCCGCCGACCTGCTCGTCGGGCTCGATCCCGCCGACGATGCGGCCGTCTACCGTCTCGACGACGAGCGCGCCATCGTCTTCACGGTCGACTTCTTCCCACCCGTCGTCGACGACCCGCGGGTATTTGGGGCAATCGCAGCGACGAACGCGCTCAACGATGTGTTCGCGATGGGCGGCGTGCCGCTGCTCGCCCTCTCCATTGCGGCGTTCCCGGAGGAGTTGCCAACCGAGATGCTGGGCGAGATTTTCGCGGGCGCGGACGAGGTCGTGCGCGCCGCCGGAGCCATCCTCGCCGGCGGTCACACGATCCGCGACGACGAGCCGAAGTACGGCCTCGCGGTCGTCGGCACCGTGCATCCGGACGGGATCTGGCCGAAGAGCGGGGCGAGGCCAGGCGACGCGCTGTTCCTCACCAAGCCGCTCGGCACGGGGCTCGTCCTGCAGGCGCAGCGTGAGGGACGCGCTCCAGCAGGCTCGCTCGACGCTGCCGTCGGCGCGATGCGCACGCTCAACCGTGACGCCGCCGAGGCTCTGCGGCCGTTCAGCCCGAACGCTGTCACCGACGTGACGGGCTTCGGCCTCCTCGGGCATGCGTATGAGATGGCGTCGCGCAGTGGCGTCCGGGTGGAGATCGAGGCGGCTGTGCTTCCCGCCCTGCCCGGTGCGCTCGAGATCGCCAAGACCGGTGTCCGCACCGGAGGCGACCGCCGCAACCGTGAATACGCGGGCCCGCACGTCGTGAGCACTGCCACCGACACCCACGAGGCGCTGGCGTTCGATCCACAGACTGCCGGCGGCCTGCTCGTCTCGCTTCCCGCGGACAAGGCATCCGTGCTCGCTGCGACTTTCGCAGACCGCGGCCTCGAGCTCCACCGGATCGGTCGCGTGCTGGAAGGTTCGGGCATCGCGCTACGGTGAACGGCATGCGGTTAGAGGCATGGTGAAGAAGGGACGAGCGCGTCGTGAGGTGTCCCCGCGCCGCTTCGTCAAACTCGCCACCGTCTCCGTCTTCACGCTCTGGGTCGTGATCACGAGTGGTGCAGTGGTGCGGCTGACTGCGTCCGGCCTTGGGTGCGACAACTGGCCACAATGTGGAGACAAGCCGTTTCCCGAGAAAGGGGGGCATGCGGCAATCGAGTTCGGCAACCGCATGGTTGCGCTCGTCGGCATCGCGCTTGCCCTGATCACCTGGCTCGCCTCCCGGCGGGTCGGCGGGTTGCCCCGGTCGGTGCGCAACGTCGCACTCGCGACTGCCCTCGGGACGATCGTGCAGATTCCCCTGGGTGGGGTGACGGTGCTTCTCGACCTCCACCCCGTCGCCGTGATGTCGCACTTCCTCGTCGCCCTGCTCGTGCTTGCGGGAGCGGTCGTGGTCGCCCTCGAGGCGTGGGGCCACAGCAGCGGACTTGCCGAGCCGGCGGGGCCTCCGTGGCTGCGCTCGCTCGCGGCAGTCACCCTCGCCGCCTGTGCTGTGCTCGTCGTCACCGGTACCGTCGCGACGGCCGCCGGACCGCATTCGGGGGGGCAGGACATCCCGCGTCTCGGGTTCGGAATCACCGACACCGTCTATGTCCATGTCCGAGCGACGGCGGTCTACGGGATCGGGTTCGCCGTGATCGCCATCTTCCTCTGGCGGCTGCGGCGTCAGCTGCCCGGCATCGCGCGCGTCGCCTTCGTGCTGCTCGGGGTTCTCGTCGTGCAGATGGCGGTCGGGGAGATCCAGTACCGGAATGCGTTGCCATGGTGGCTCGTCGTCATCCACGTCTCGCTCGCTGCAACGATCTGGACGTTGACGGTTGCGATCGCCTACTCGTTGTACCGGCCCGCCGCTCCCCTCGTCGCTGGCCCGGATCTCTCATCTGGCGGGCCGGACGAGATACAACGCCCGCGCCAGATGAAAGATCCGGGCTAGGCTCCGCCGATGCAGAACGAGCTCCGGATCGACGAGCGGCCGGCGTTGCGCCGCCCCGTCCTGATCGCAGCCTTCCGCGGCTGGAACGACGGCGGGATGGCCGCGACCCTCGCCGGCGGTACGCTTGCGCGCGCCTGGGACGCCAAGCGCTTCGCCGAGATCGATCCCGAGGGATTTGTCGACTTTCAGGCGACGCGCCCCACCGTGTCGCTCGATGAAGGGATGATGCGGCAGGTCGAGTGGCCCGAAACTGCCTTTCACGCGGCCGCGATCCCCGGCGCCGACCGCGACGCCGTCATCCTGCTCGGCGTCGAGCCGAACTACCGCTGGCGTGCATTCAACGAGCTCGTCGTCGGTCTTGCGCGCGACCTCGGTGTCGAGCTCGTCGTCACGCTTGGGGCGCTACTCGCCGATGTGCCGCACACGAGGGCGGCTCCCGTCACGGGTGCCGCCAGCGACCCCTCGCTCGTGGAGGAACTCGGCCTCCAGCCGTCGCGCTACGAGGGGCCAACAGGCATTGTCGGGGTGTTGCACGATGCGTGCCGCCAGGCCGGTATTCCCTCGGTGAGCCTCTGGTCGGCGGTGCCGCACTACGTGTCGCTCTCCCCGAGCCCGCGGGCCGCCAAGGCCCTCTGCGACCGCCTCGGCGAACTACTCGGGGTGACGATCGACCTGACAGAGCTCGAGGAGGCAGAGGAGATCTACGCCGACCAGATCACGGAGGCCGTCGCCTCTGACCCGGAGACGGCCGCCTACGTCGAGGAGCTCGAACGGCGGGCCGACACGATCGACGAGCTGAGCGACGAGGCGGATCTGCCGACGGGCGAGTCGCTCGCCGCTGAGCTGACGCGGTTCCTGCGTGACCGCGAGAGCGGCGACGACACGCCGCCCGCGCAGTCCTGAACTGCTGAGCCTAATGGATCCACCGCTGGGCAGCTTCGCTTTGCCGTGCACGTTCTTCCGGGGAAAGGAGCCTAGGCTGCGTTCTCGGCCGGAGCGTGAACCCTGGCCTCCACTACGGGGCTGCTGCCGTTCTCGGAGGCACTCTCGACTGCACCGGGGATCTCTGTCCCAGCTGATGTCTCCGAGCCTGTGCTCGCTCCGGCCGGATCGACCGCGCCGGCGGGCCGGCGCTTCTTGCGCCTGCGCCGCGACTTGCGTACGGGAGCCTTCGGGGCGGGAAGGTTTTCGGCTAGTGCACTCGCGATCTCCTGCATCTCACCGAGCTCCTCGCGTGCCTGATCGAGCAGCGAGCTCGCTCGCGGGGTGTAGCCGTCTGCAGACGCAAGCAGCGCCGCTCCGACCGCGAGTGGCAGTGCGCGCGCGACCTGGACGAGCTTCGCGACGTTGTCCTCGTGTCGATGGCCCCGCGAATTGGCCACCGCGCCGAGCAGTCGCTTCGCCTCGGGAAACTCCGTGCTGGCGCGTCGATCCTGAACCTTCCGGGTCGCGCGCGCGAGCTTCCACGTCCAGCGGCCGAGAATCTGCTCCGGCGCAGTCGCCTTGCCATCGCCGATCGCGCGCAGGAGGATGCGCACGCCGGCGCCACGGTCCTTCTCCCATGGCGGCGCCTGGCTGACAAGAGTGACGAGGTCGTCGAAGTCGGCGCGCTCGACGGGGGTTGCGACGCGGTCGGCGAGTGCCGTCATGCGGAGGCGCCGGTTCGGGTTCTCGGCGGCGCACACCGCAAGAAATGTTTCGAGCGCGCCCTTCCCTGCGCGTCCCTCCGTGAATGTGCGTGCGAACTCGGCCCGCTGGTCGAACCTGATCTGCCTGCCTGCGATCGTGGCCCAGAAACGCTGTTCGTCGTCGTCGAGAAACTTCGGATCGATGCGCTGCCACTCACGCTGGATAACCGCCAGCCGTCGGGCGACGTCGGGCGTGACGGGCACGAGCCAGGGGACCGGCGAGAGCTGCCGCCGCGCCCGTCTCTGCTGACGCCGCCGCGGCGCCGGCGTAACGCGCGCGCCCTCGCGGTAGAAGTCGGCATCGAGCAACGAGTGGAGTGAGATGACACGGTCGTTGTGCGTCGATCCCTTGGTCACGAAGTCGACCACGATCCCCGCCTCCTTGCGCGGGTGCATGCGCATGATCCGGCCGATGCGCTGCTGGTAGACGCGCCGAGATGCGGTTGGGGCAAGGTGGAAGCAGATGGTCGCGCGCGGCGAGTTCCAGCCCTCCGCCAGAAGCTGGGCGTTGATGAGAACGTTGATCTCGCCGCGCTCATAGGCCGCGAGTGTCTCGGCGAGCTTGACGAGAGGCGTCTTGCCCGATACAGCCTCGGCCTTGATGCCGGCGGCCCGAAACTCCTGAGCGAGGTTGTAGGCATGATCGACACCCGCCGCGTAGACGATCCCGGGGGTCGTCCCGAACCGCTCGCGGTAGAGGCTCGCGGCCGCCTGGTTGAGCGCGGAGTGGTCGAGGGCGGCCGCCAGGGCGCGCTCCTCGAAGTCGCCGCCGACGATCGGCACGGAGTTGATCGCCGCCGCCGGCGGCACCCTCAGGCAGCGGAGCGGAGCGATTAGGCCACGGCGTGCCGCGTCGGCGAGCGGCAGGTCGTCGACCGAGGCCGGGAAGACGTCCGACACCTGCTTCGCGATCAGCTGTTCCGTCGCCGTCATGCCGATATAGACAGGCTCACTGAACGACCGGATCGCAGCGCTCGTCTTCTCGCCGAGCGCCGTGTGGGCCTCGTCGCAGATCACGAGCTGGTACGCACTCCGGGAGATGTCGCCCGCGTGGCGGGCAAACCAGGCGTACGTCTGAATCGTGATCGGGTCGTCGCGGAGCGGCTCCATGCCGCTGTCGATCGCGTTGGTGAAGCGCTCGGCGTAGCCCTCTGTTGTCAGGTCACGCTGGAACTGCGCGACGAGGAGGCGGCGGTGGGTGAGGATCAGGATCCCGAGATGCCGGGCGGACTCGACGAACCCTGCCGCAGCGATCGTCTTCCCCGAAGCGGTCGGGTGGCGGAAGCGGTAGCGCCGTGAGGCACCCAGATCCTCGCCGGTGAACGTCGGCTCATCGGCCTCGTCGTCGTCGACGACGCCGGCATCGAAGTCGTCGTCCTCCTCGTCGAGCTCGGCGGTGTCGGCCTCGCCCGCCTCTGCGCCGTTGCCGTTGCCGTTCCCGTTCTCGTCCGCGCCACGTTGGTTCGCTGCGATCAGCTCGGTCAGCATGCCGGCGAGCGCGTCCACCTGGTGGCGGCGCAGTTCCGTGCCGGAGGCCGTTTGTGGCTTCGTCGATGCCAGCACTCGCTCGAGGCCGAGCATGAGCCCGTAGCGCACCCGCCAGCGGCCCGACGGTGTGCGCTTACCCGCGTCCATCTCCACGACGGCGTCCTCGAGGGCACCGCGGCGCGCGGTGCCAGGAGCGAGGGCGGCAGCGGGGTCCTCACCGGGGTGAAGGAACGGCTCGCCGTACCAGGCCTGAGCGCGGAGCGCGGCGGCTTCCAAGCCCTCTGCCGGCTCCGACGACGGATGTGTCGGATTGAGATCGGTCTCGTGCATATGCGCAGCACACGCCTTGCGTGCTGCTTTCCTCGAGGATCAGCACACTCACGCGTTTCCGGCGCGTCGAGCGGTGCAGTGCGCCGAACTGTACCGAAACATGTCGGACGGTGGGGCTTTTTTACCCCATCAAGCCTCACGCCAGATGAAAGATCCGGGCTGACCTGGATTCGCCGTTTCGCCTTTTGCTGCACAGGCAGGTGGAGCATCCACTCGCTACCGGGACAGGCAGGCGCCGGTCCCCTACTGGTTACCGGTCGCCGAGCGGACGGCCGGAGACGCGCGTCGAGACCCCTTCCTGGTCGAGGTACTTCGTCAGGCCCCCGCGGAAGAACGGGAAGCCGGCCCCGAGGATCAGGCACGCGTCGATCTCCCCCGCGGATGCGACAACACCCTCGTCGAGCAGGTGGCGGGCCTCGTCGGCGAGCGCCTCGAGGATCGCCTCGTAGATCTCGTCCACATTCTGCCGCGCGTCGCCTGTGAGGACGATGTCCATCTCACCGTTCGCGAAGTTCTCGAGCGTCGGCGAGAGCGGGAACCGGTCGGGATAGGCGTCGTGCAGGGTGTGCAGGACGTGGTTCGCGATCCGTGGGCCGACCATTGCGAGGAGCGCGGACGGCGGCATCGGAATGCCGAGCCGGAGCGCCGCCTCGTCCGTCTCCTCGATTGTGCTTCCACTCTCGAGCGCCTGCATCAGGATGGTCGACTGGCGGGTGAGCAGGCGATTGACGACGAACGCGGGCGCATCCTTCACGACGATGCCGCGCTTGCCGAGCTTCTTCGTCACGTCCCAGGCGGTCGCGAGTGTCGTGTCGTCGGTGGCCGGAGCTCGCACGAGCTCGACAAGCGGGAGGACGGCGACGGGATTGAAGAAATGCATCCCGACGACACGTTCCGGATGGCGCAAGCCGGTCGCCATCTCGGCGACCGAGAGGGACGAGGTGTTCGTGACGAGCAGGCACTCCTCCGAGACGACTTCCTCGAGTGCGGCGAGCACCTCCTGCTTGACAGCGATCTCCTCGAAGACGGCCTCGATCACGAGATTGCAGCCCGCGAACGCGGCGGTGTCGGTCGCGCCGGTGACGATCGAGCCGAGGAAACGGGCCTTCCCTTCGCCGAGCCGGCCACGCGTCACTTGCCGCTCGAGATCCGCCCGGATCGCCCCGACGGCTTCGTCCACCCGCGCGGGATCGACATCCGTGATCACGAGCGGCACCTCGAGTCGGCGCAGAAACAGGGTTGCGAGCTGGGTCGCCATCAAACCGGCTCCCACGACGCCGATTCTCTCGATCCGGCGCGGCTTCGCGTCGGGGATCCCAACACCCTTCTTGACCCGCCGCTCGATCAGGTCGAACGCGTACACACCGGCCTGGGCCTGGGGGCCGGGGAGGAGGTCGGCGAGTGCGTCCTCCTCGGCGGCGTAGCCTTCGGCGATCGTCCAGGCGGCGGTGCCGGCGATCAACTCCAGGGCGCGGTACGGAGCGAGCGCGACACCGTGGACGGCGTCGTCGACCGCATATCGGGCCTTCGCGCAAACCTCAGGCGCGTTGGACAGGTCGACGGCTTCGCGTGGCGGCCGTTCCTCCTCGACCGCTCGCACGAGCCAGGCGATCGAGTCGTCGAGGAACTCTACGTCGTCGAGGAGCTCGTCGGCGAGACCGATCTCGGCTGCCTGGGTCGCGTGCAGGAGCCTGTTCTGCTTCAGCGGGTTCGCCACGATCAGCTCGACGGCGCTCGCTGCCCCGACGAGGCGTGGCGCGAGTTGGGTGCCGCCCCAGGCGGGGATGATCCCGAGAAAGACCTCGGGGAAGCCAATGTGGCGCACCGAGGATGCGAGCGTGCGGAAGTCGCAGTGGAGCGCGATCTCGAGGCCGCCGCCGAGAGCGGCACCGTTGATCGCGGCGAGCGTGGGGAAGGGCAGGTCGCGGATCGCCGCGAACGCAGCGTGTCCTGCCTTCGCGGCACCACGCGCGAGCTCGGCCGTCGTCATCTGGGGGAACTCGGTCAGGTCCGCACCGGCGGCGAAGACGAACGGTTTGCCGGTCAGCACGAGCCCGCTCCAGCTTCCCGTGCGCAGAGCCGGGAGCAGATCGTCGAGCGACGCGAGAGCTGCACGGCCGAACACGTTCGGCTTCTGCCAGTCCTCGCCATTGTCCATCGTGACGAGCGCGAACGGGCCGACCCGGGTGTTGACCTCCTGCAGATAGAACCGCGTCGGCTGCTCAGCCATGGCGGGTGTTCTCCCACAACAGGGCGGCGCCCATCCCGAGGCCGATGCAGAGCGCGGTCAGGCCGTAGCGAACATCGGGGCGGCGTCCGAGCTCGTACGCGAGCTGCGCCAGCAGGCGTACGCCCGTTGCGGCGAGCGGGTGACCACAGGCGATCGCGCCGCCGGAGGGGTTCAGTCGCGGGTCGTCGGGTGCGACGCGGACCCCGTCGCACCAGGTCAGCACCTGGACGGCGAAGGGCTCGTTCAGCTCGAAGAGGCCCACGTCGGCAATCGTCAGTCCAGCCTGCGCGAGGACGCGCTGCGTCGCGGGAACGGGGCCGATTCCCATCAGATGGGGCTCGACGCCGGTGTAGGCGAACCCTACGAGCCGCATCGCCGGCTCGAGCCCGAGCTCGGCTGCGACCGACTCGGCTGCGAGCAGGCCGGCGGTGGCACCGTCCGTGAGGCCCGCCGAGTTCCCGGCCGTGACGCGCCCGCCGGCGCGGAACGGCGTCCGTAGGGTGGCGAGGCCGGCGAGGGTCGTCTCCGG
>JANOUB010000189.1:0-4557 GCA_031416615.1 Thermoleophilia bacterium | reverse complement strand
CGTGGTGGTCGGCGCGATGGTGTTCGGGTGGGGGTTCCGCAAGGACGGTGGCGCGGGCCTCAAGGTGGCGAGCGCACCGGTCATCGGTGTGCTCGTCAGCATGGTCGCGGGCGGGCTCCTGGTGGGCCATACGCCCAGCGGACCGGCGGCTCCGCTCCTACTCGGAGCGGTGGTGGTCGGACTCGTCGGGCTTCCCGCCGCCGCGGACGGGCTTCCGCTCGAGCGAAGTTAGGTCCTGTCTCATCGAAACGATCGCAGTTGATACCACCCCCGCTTCTGCCGACGGAAGCGGGAGTGAGCGCCCCTCGAGTGATCGCTCAGACAATCCTTGAGCGATGCCCGGGAGATTCGGATGCGGAGTCGTTCTTCCAGAGCTTCGTGGATAGTGGCGATGTGCATCGCCCCAGCGCCGGTCAGGACCTGCTCCACGGTTCGAAGGAGCGGCGTCCTCTGTAGCCGTGGAACCCTCGATGGAGGACAACTGACGCTCGGTCTGGCAAGAATCTTGAGGATCAGTACGGTCACTCCTTCGAGCGTCGCAAGATTTTGTGGGTTGGAAAGTGCGCCCATAGCCTCCATTTCGAGAGACCCTAGCGTCGACGTTCGAACCCTCAAGTTCGTCCCGAGGGTTCTGCGAGCGGTTGGTCATCTGGACCTCGATCGAAAACCGCAAGCGCGAAGTACGGCTCAGGAATAGGCTTGGCAGGACCGCGATCACGATGATGCGCTGAGCATCTGGGCAGTATCGTTGTCCCCGTGGCGAAAGGGACGAAGCGGGAGCGTACTCAGGTCGTTACGGTGCTGGTGGGTGCCTCGAGCGCCCCGACTGCGTTCTGCTCGTCCCGGCGGCGGCGGCTCGCATGGTGACCCTGGAGGAGATCGGGCGGTTCGAGGTGTTCGCGACGCTCGATCCGGCCGATTGTGAGCGGCTCTGTCGTGTTGCTGCCGACATCTCGCTCATCCCCGGCGAGTACGCCGTGCACGAAGGGGACGAGCGGGCACTGTTCGGCGTGCTCGAGGGTCGGATGGAGGTGGTCAGTGTCGTCGACGGCGTGGAGCACGTGATCGGCGAGCGGCGGCCCGGTGACGTCTTCGGGGAGATGTCGATCGCGCTCGGAATGCGCCACCCCGCCGGGTTGCGGGCAGCGGAGGCGTCGCGCGTCCTCCAGATCGAGCCGCACGACTACCACGCCGTCGCCGCCGTCGCGCCGGAGGTCGGGAGGCGGGTGGGCCTCCTGGCGAGCAACCGGATCAGCGGGCCCAGAGGTTGGCAGGCCCTCGTGTCCGCACCCGCCCCGTCCCGGGCGATCGTCCTCGGCCATCGGTGGGACGCCGCCTGCGCGGAGCTGAGGCGCTTCCTCGACCGCAACCAGATCCGGTTCACATGGCTCCAGCCGGACGTGCCCGCCGATGCGGAGCAGTGGTCGGGTGCGCTGCCGGCCGAGGGTGACTACCCCGCCATTCGCGTCGTGGACGGCAAGACCGTCGTGCGACCGCAGCTGCGCCGGGTGGCCGAGCTCCTCGACATCGCGACCGAGCCGGCCGCCGCGGAGTACGACACGGTGATCGTCGGCGCCGGGCCCGCCGGCCTGGCAGCCGCCGTGTACGGTGCATCCGAGGGGCTCCGGACGATCGTGGTCGAGCGCGAGGCGCCGGGCGGTCAGGCGGGCACGTCCTCCCGGATCGAGAACTACCTCGGCTTCCCCTCGGGCGTGTCGGGCGACGAGCTGTCGAGCCGAGCCCTCCAGCAGGCGCGCAGGCTCGGCGCCGAGATCATCGTCACACGGTCGATCACGCGGATCGAAGCGGCGACGCATCAGATCCACCTCGATGGCGGCGACGTCCTGGGAGCGAGGACGATCGTCGTCGCCTGCGGGGTCTCGTGGCGGCAGCTCGAGATCGAGGGGTTCGACCGCCTCGTGGGCAAGGGGATCTTCTACGGCGCCGCACGCAGCGAAGCGCCGAACACCCATGGCCTGGACGTCCAGATCATCGGTGCGGGAAACTCGGCCGGCCAGGCAGCGATGTTCTTCTCGTCCCATGCGCGGAGCGTGACCATCCTCTACCGCGGAGAGACGCTGGAGAAGAGCATGTCGCGCTATCTCGTCGACCAGCTCGCCAACCGGGCGAACATCCGCGTGCTCTTCCGGACGGAGGTGACGGCCGCGCACGGCGGCACCTCGCTCGAGGCGATCGACGTCCGCGACGCCGCGACCGGCGAGACGACCCGGCTCGAGTCGGGTGGGCTGTTCATCTTCATCGGCGCGGACGCCGAGACGGGGTGGCTCCCGCCCGAGATCGCACTGGATCCGAAGGGCTACGTGCTCACCGGCTCCGACGTGCGCGCCGCGGGGCGGTGGCAGCTCGACCGGGACCCATACCTCCTCGAGACGAGCGTCCCGGGAATCTTCGCCTGCGGTGACGTCCGATTCAGTCCCGTGAAGCGGGTCGCGACAGCGGTCGGCGAGGGCAGCATGGCCATCGCCTTCGTGCACCAGTACCTGAGGGACACCGAAGCCCGCTCCGAGGGCGCGTAGCGGCATCTCCTCGCGATCGAGCCGGGCGGGCCCTGCGCCCGCCCGATGGCTCGAGTCGTCGCCGAGGCCGAAGACGTGATCGAACTCGATCCACGTACGAGGTCGAACGTGCCGAGAATCGCGCCGATGCTGTCGATCACCTCCGGCTCGAGCTCGCTCCCGCCGAGCATGTAGCGCCTTCCGTCGGCGAGCTCCACGCGGATGGACACGACGGAGGATTCTGCGGCCTGTGTGACATTTCGTACGGGCGGCGGCGTATAAAGAGATGAGATGAAAAGGTACGCCTCGCTCCTCGCCCTGGTGACCGCCCTCTCGCTGGCGCTGCTCGCCGCTAGCGGGGGAGGCTCGGCCGCGCCGGACACTGCGGCGAAGGGCGGCCGCCTGCAGGCGTTCGGCTCGTGCGGCAACCTACTCGCCTACGCGAAACAGCATGCGCTGCCACTCGTGGGGCCGTGGGGGATCGGCGGTGTGCCGGGCGTGAATGACGCGGTGATCGCGGCGCCTGAGGCGGCCAGGGCGGCCGGAACCGCGGGGGTGGACTACTCGACGACGAACGTGCAGGAGGAGGGCGTCGACGAGCCCGACCTCGTCAAGTCGAACGGCTCGACACTGTTCGTCGTCCGCTCCGACCGGCTCTTCGCCGTCGACGTGCGCGCACGGAAGCCGCGCCTGGCAGGCTCCCTCCAGCTGCCGCAGAATGCGGCCTACGAGCTGCTCCTTGACGGCGCTCGGCTGCTCGTCCTCTCGCGCGGAGGCGTGTACGCGATCGACGCCCGCGTCGGCGGAGTAGGCACTTCTCTCCTGCCCTACCCTTCCCGGTCGAGCCTGATCGAGGTGGACGTGAGCGACCCCGGCGCCATGCGCATCGTGCGCAGCCTCGCGCTCGACGCCGACTACGTCAGCGCCCGCCTCGTCGGCACGGTCGCCAGGGTCGTGACCGTCTCGAGCATGCCGCAGCCGCTGCCGTTCAAAGCGCCGGCCGACGGAACCGCCGAGGCGAGCGCCGCCGCGCTCGCGCGCAACCGCGCCGTGGTGCGCTCGTCGCGGATCGGCAGCTGGCTGCCTTCCTACAGGGTGAAGGGCCGCCGCGGGGAGACGCTGTCGCGGCGCCCGCTCGTGCAGTGCCGTAACGTGCGCCGTCCGGCCGTGTACTCCGGGCTCGGCCTGCTGACGGTGCTGACGATCGATCTCCGCAAGGGCCTCACGCCGATCGACTCGGACTCCATCGTCGCCGACGGGCGCACGGTGTACGCGTCGCAGGAGAGCCTCTACGTAGCGACCCAGCGCTGGTTCTCGCAACCGGTCAGCGCCGCCACGCCCGATCCGCCCAGGGTCACGACCGCGATCCACAAGTTCGACATCTCCGGCCCCGCCTCGACGCAGTACCGGGGCAGCGGCACCGTGTCGGGCTACCTGATGAACCAGTGGTCGCTCTCGGAGCACAAGGGCGTGCTGCGCGTCGCGAGCACCGAGGAGCCGACCTTCTGGCATCCCGGTCCGCAGGAGCAGAGCGAGAGCTTCGTGACGACACTCGGGGAGCAGGGCGGTGAGCTCGTCCAGCTCGGCCGGGTTGGCGGCCTCGGCAAGGGCGAGCGGATCTACGCCGTCCGCTTCACCGGCGACATCGGCTATGTCGTCACCTTCAGGCAGGTCGACCCGCTGTACACGCTCGACCTCTCGACCCCCTCCCGGCCCGCCGTCCTCGGTGAGCTGAAGATCCGCGGCTACTCCGCTTACCTGCACCCGCTCGGTGGCGACCTGCTGCTCGGGATCGGCCAGGATGCGACGAACGAGGGACGCGTGCTCGGCACGCAGCTCTCCCTCTTCGACGTGTCAAACCTGCGCCGCCCGGTGCGCCTTCACACCTATGCGCTCGGCTCCTCCTGGTCGGAGGCCGAGAGCGACCACCACGCCTTCCTCTGGTGGGGCCCGTCGCGGCTGGCCGTGCTGCCGGTGCAGGCGTACAACGAGAAGCCGTTCGTCGGCGCGGTCGGCTTCCGGGTCGGCCGGGGCGGCATCG
>JANOUB010000188.1:0-10296 GCA_031416615.1 Thermoleophilia bacterium | reverse complement strand
CGGCTGCACCGGCAGGCCCAGCCTCGCGTAATACCCGTTGATACCCGCGGCGTAGGCCGTCACGATCGCCGCCACGCGCCTCCCGGCGGCACCGCTGCTGCGCAACGCGTCCATCTGGTTCGCGAGGAAGGCCTCCGTCTCGCCGCTCGGGACGAAGGTCTTGCCCGACAACGCGAGCTGGAGCGGATCGATGCCCGGGATGTCGAGTGCCGCAGCCCGCGCCGGGCCGCGGATCAGACTGAGGAGGAGCCCCCTGTCCTCTGCCGTCACCCACCCGGCACCGTAGGCGACGTTCGCCTCACTCGTTCCCCGAACGCGCGGCACGCCGTAGCGGTCGCGCTCGACGACGACGCCCTTGCGAAGCCGCTCCGTCTTCACCGGCTTCAGACCTCCGCCGAGCGGCGCAGGCTTGAACCAGAGCTCAATCGCCTTCTGGGTCACGTTGCCGCGAAGCGGTGTCAACCCGTCATAGAGCTTTGCCTGGTCGTTCGTGTTGCGGTCGAACGTGAGGCCGCCATTCTGGCCGGGCGGGAGCACGGTGCGCGAAACGGCGGCGTAGTCGCGAGGCGGCGCACCCGCGCTCGCTGCTGTGAGGCCGACGAGCGCCATGACTATTGCCGACACCACTGCGATCACGAGAGCGAAAGAGGGGCGTGCCGACATCACGCGGGAGCCTACTAGTCTCTGCGGGGATGGAAGCGCTCCTGGCATTTGTCGCCACACTCGTCTCGCTCCGGCTCAGCGCCGACCTCCTGCGCCGGTACCGCGACCGGCCGGCACCCGAGCTCCTCGCCTGGGCGGCGGCGCTCGGCGCGTTTGCCCTTGGCTCGGCGGCACTTGCCTGGGGGGCGGCAGCGGACTGGAGCAACCCGGCGTTCCGCGTCTACTACCTTTTCGGCGGCCTCCTCGCGGCGGCACTTCTCGGGGCCGGCTCGCTGCTCCGCGTTGGCGTTCGGTGGGTCGGCCCCTTGACGCTCGTCTACATCGGCCTCGCAGTGGGGATTGCGATCGCGGTGCCCCTCACGGCCCCGGTCACCGGTGGCTCGATTCCCGCGGCGCAGGCGCACCTGGATCTGTTTCCGGCCCGTGTGCTCGCGATCGCCGCGAACTCGCTCGGCACGATCGCGGCAGTCACTGTGGCGGTGATGGGCCTGCGACGGCGCCCGCTCGGCAACGCTCTCATCCTGGCGGGCCTCCTCGTGGCCGCGCTCGGAAGCGCACTCGCCGGAACCGGCGAGGCCGAATCGGCGTTGTTCTCGGCGGCAGCAGCGCTGCTCCTCTACGGCGGCTTTGTCCTTCCCAAGAGCCTCAATCGCGCATCGGTGCCTCGGCGGGACGCTCACCCCGGACCCGCCGACGCCGCTCCCTGAACCACACCAACGCAAGCACGCCGCCGACGAGCAGTCCGATCGAAGTTTCGGCGATGAGCCCGGGGGTGCCGCCGTGTGCGAGCAGGTTCATCCCCGCGAGAGCAGCCAGAGGCCGCCGACCGTGTTGGCGTCGTAGGGGCGAGGCGCACGCCTCGGGCTCGCGAGGCGCACGCGACCGTCAGCCGAGGAGCTTCGCGCGGACGATCTCGCTCACGGCACGCGGATCGGCGTTGCCCCCCGTCTCTTTCATCACCCGGCCGACGAAGAACCCGAGCAAGCCTTCCTTGCCACCCCTGAACGCCGCCACCTGGCCGGGGTTCGCAGCGATGACCGCATCGACAACCGGATCGAGCTCGGAGGCGTCGCTGACGACCTCCTGCGCGAGGAACGGCTCAGCCGAGAAACCGGACTCGCCGGCCTTCGCGATCGCCTCGTCGAAGGCTGCCCGCGGGATCCGCTCGCGCGCCGCGACAAGCTTCGCGAGCTCGACGGGATCGACCGCAGAGGCGTCGACCCCGGCGCCGACGAGATTGTTCGCGATCACGTTCGCTGCCGCGAGGCGATCGGCGCCTGCTGCCACCGTCGCCTCGTAGAGGCCGTCGAGCCCGCCTGTGACGAGCACGAGCGCACGCTCGAGATCGAGCTCGTTGCCGAGCCGTGCGACGCGGACCGCCGGCGGCTCGGACAACTCGCCCCGCAGCCGCTCGATCATTTCGGTCGAGGGCTCCACCGGCACCAGATCGGGCTCGGGGAAGTAGCGGTAGTCGTCGGCCTCCTCCTTCGCCCGCCGGGGCGTCAGAGTGCCGGTGGCTGCGTCGAAGTCGAAGGTCTCCTGAAGCACCTCGCGGCCTCCCTCCCACACCGCAATCTGCCGCGCCGCCTCGGCTTCGATCCCGCGCGCGATGTAGTTGAAGGAGTTCATGTTCTTGATCTCGCAGCGCGTGCGGAGCTCGTCAGAGCCCGCAGGCCGCACCGAGACGTTGGCGTCGACGCGCAGCGTGCCCTTTTCCATCTCCGCGTCGGAGATCCCGAGCTCGACGATCGTCTGGCGGAGCAGCTGCAGAAAGCGCTTCGCCTCCTCGGCCGAGCGGATGTCGGGTGCGGTCACGACCTCGACGAGCGGCGTGCCCCCGCGGTTGTAGTCCACCATCGAGTACTCGGCACCCCCGATCCGGCCGCTGCGACCGCCCACGTGCACGGTCTTCGCTGCATCCTCCTCCAGGTGCGCCCGAACGATGCCGACGGAGAGCTCTCCTTCGGGCATCGGAACTAGCATGTTGCCTGAAGTGCAAGAAGGTAGATCGAATTGCGAAATCTGATATCCCTTCGACAGATCGGGGTAGAAGTAGTTCTTGCGGGCGAACACGGCGCGGGGGGCGATCTCGCACCCGAGCGCAAGACCAAGTTTCACAGTCCACTCGATCGCGATCCGGTTGATCACCGGCAGGGCACCCGGAAACCCGAGGCAGACGGGGCACGTCTGGGTGTTCTCCCCCGCGCCGAAACCAGCAGCACACCGGCAGAACATCTTCGTCCGCGTCTTCAGCTGCACGTGAATCTCGAGCCCAACGACTGTTTCCCAGGTAGCGCCTGCGGCACTCATCGCGACTGCTCCAACCCAGGAGATCGGAGCCTCGCCGGGACCCCGTCGAAGGCGATCGCGCCTTCGAGCGCGTGGCCGGCCCGAAACAGGGTGTTCTCGCCGAACTGCCGGCCGATCAGCTGCAGGCCGACCGGCAGGCCCTCCGAGAGGCCGGACGGGATGTTGAGCCCCGGCAGGCCCGCGAGACACGAGGGGATCGTCATCACGTCGCACGCGTACATCGCGAGCGGATCGGAAGCCTTGTCGCCGATCGGGAAGGCCACGGTCGGCGAGGTCGGGGTCGCGATCACGTCGAAACGCTCGAGGGCTGCGCGGTGCTCGCGGATGAGCAGCGTCCGCACCCGCTGCGCCTGCCCGTAGTAGGCGTCGTAGTAGCCCGCCGAGAGCGCGTAGGTGCCGAGCATGATGCGGCGCTTCGGTTCGTCACCGAAACCGGCGTCGCGGGTCTGCTCGACCATCTCGCGATAGGTCGGCGCATCGACGCGCGGGCCGTAGCGCACGCCGTCATAGCGGGCGAGGTTCGAGGACGCCTCTGCCGGTGCGATGAGGTAGTAGCAGGCCATCCCGTAGTCGAACGAGAGCGGCAGGTCGCATTCGCCGATCTCGGCTCCGAGCGAGCGTGCTGTCTCGATCGCCGCCTCGAACGAGGCGCGGACGCCCGGCTCGATTCCCTCCAGATCCCAGACCTGCTTCGGGATCCCGATGCGAAGACCATCGAGCGTCTCGGCACGCGGGATCTCGACCGCCTCGGGAAGCTCGACGGTGGTCGAGTCGTTCTCGTCACGCCCGGCGATGACCGAGTAGAGCAGCGCGACGTCGCGTACCGTCTTCCCGACCGGCCCGACCTGGTCGAGGCTCGAGGCGAATGCGACGATCCCGAAGCGCGAGACGGTGCCGTAGGTCGGGCGCAGTCCGACGTTGCCGCAAAGCGCGGACGGCTGCTTGATCGACCCGCCCGTGTCGGAGCCGAGGCCCCACGGCGCGAGCCCGCCGGAGACGGCAGCCGCGGTGCCACCGCCGGATCCGCCCGGGACGCGGGTCGGGTCCCAGGGGTTGCGCGACGGGCCGTACGCCGAGTTCTCGGTCGACGAGCCCATTGCGAATTCGTCGGTGTTGGTCTTGCCGATCACGGGCATTCCTGCGGCCTTGCACCGTGCTGCGACCGTCGCGTCGAACACCGGCACGTACCCCGCGAGGATCTTCGAGCCGGCCGTCGTCTCGACGCCCTTCGTCGAGATCACGTCCTTCAGGGCGATCGGCACGCCAAATCCTTCGCCGTCCTCGACGAGCCGGAGGTAGGCGTGCAGTTCGCCGTCGCGCTCGCCCGCAGCGGCGACGTAGGCGGCGTGGAGCTCGGCGGACGAGACTTCGCGGCGCTCGATCAGGCCAAGCGCGGCCTCCGCGGTGAGACGGAGCGTGTCGATCACGCTGACGCCTCGTGCGCCGTCACGTCGGGCCCGTGCGCCGGCGGCACACGGAAGAGGTCGCCTTCGCGGGCGGGCGCGTTCGCGAGCACCTCCTCGAGGGAGAGCGACGGACGAGGGTCGTCGTCGGCCCACACGTTGACGAGGTCGAGCGGATGTGACGTCGGCGGCACGTCGGCAAGGTCGAGCTCTGCCACCTTCGAAACGGCCTCCAGGATCGCGCCGAGCTCGATCGTCAGCCGGTCAGCCTCGTCCTCGGTCAGGTCGAGCCGCGCGAGGCGCGCGACGTGCAACACGGTGTCCCTGTCAATCGCCATCCCGCTCCCATCCTCTCAAGCTCCTTCCCCCTTCGGCGCCGCCACGGCCTGCCGGCAGCGTTCGTCACGGGGAAGAAGCCGACGGGCCCCTTCCGGGGCCCGTCGCACGAAGCTCGAATCCGGAAAGCTAAGCAGCTGCCGTGACGTTCGCCGCCTGAGCACCCTTGGGCCCCTGGACGACCTCGAACTCCACCTTTTGTCCCTCAGTGAGGGACTTGTAGCCGTCCATCGTGATTGCCGAGAAGTGGACGAATACGTCCTCTCCGCCTTCGCGCTCGATGAACCCGAAGCCCTTCTCGTTCGAAAACCACTTGACGGTGCCAATTTCTGACAACGAACGTCCTCCTGAAACATGTACCGCCCCACAACGGAGCCGTACGACTTACGAAGCGGCGCGAACGGTACCGTCAGGAACCGGGGAAAGCAAGCAGCCCGCGGCGGTAGCGTGCGGCCTTGAGCGTGCTTTGCAGGAGCATGGCAATCGTCATCGGCCCGGTGCCCCCGGGCATCGGCGTCAGAAACCCCGCCACGTCCTCGACGGATGCGTCGATGTCGCCGCGAATTCCGTCGTCCGTACGCGTCAAGCCGACATCGAGGCAGGCAGCGCCGGGCTTCACCATTTCGGCTGTGACGATGCCGGGGCGGCCGACGGCGGCGACGACGATGTCGGCGCGACGAACATGGGCTGCGAGGTCGGCGGTGCGTGAGTGGCACACGGTGACGGTGGCGTTCGCATGCATCAGCAGCATTGCCATCGGGCGGCCGACGATCTCGCTGCGGCCGATCACGACGGCCTCCTTGCCGGCCGGGTCGATGTCGTAGGCGCGAAGAAGTTCCATGCAACCGGACGGCGTCGCCGGCACATGAATTGGCGTCCCCAGATAAAGATTGCCTGCGTTGAGCGGGTGAAATCCATCGACGTCCTTGGCAGGCGAGACGGCGTAGGTCACCTTTGTCTCGCTCATGTGCGCCGGCAGCGGCAACTGCACGAGAATCCCGTCGACCTCGACGTCGTTGTTCAGCTGGTCGATGAGCGCGAGCACATCCTCTTCGCTCGTGTCGGCCGGGAGGCGAACATCGCGGGCATCGATGCCAGCTTCGGTCGCCGCCTTGTGCTTCGCAGCGATGTAGACGTGGGAGGCCGGGTCGTCACCGACGAGAACCGTTGCGAGACCGACGTGGCCGAGCTCTGCAACCTCTTGCGCGATCCCTTCTCGCACCCTGGCGGCGAGGTCCTTCCCGTCCATGCGCACAGCGGTCATCGCGGCGACTCTAGCTACGTCCCCCGGAACCCTCAAGGATGGGCGCCCGCGTGCCGATACCCGCCGGCAGGAGCCCACCGCACCCGGCTCCTTGTCTCCACCGAATCGAGCCCGCCGATGACTCTCCTCAAGATCGCCATGGTCGGCGTCGCGATCATCGCGATGATGACAGTCGCGCGCGATCAGAGGTGGCCGCAGCGGACCGGAGTCGTCGCGGTGTGCGTCACGACGCCGGCGCCCCGCTCCCAACCGGGCGGCGCGTGGTATGCGTGCAAGCAGGGGATCCTGAACGGATTCCCCAACCTCGAGGCCGGTTCGTGCTCGAGTGCCGGCATCGTCTCGCACCAGGAGATCTGGAGCTGCAGCGCGCCGCTCAACTCGCTTCCCGGCGCGTGAGCTCACCCGGGTCTTGCGTGTGCGGAAGCGCCGAGTACGTCAGCAGCCCCGCGTAGTCGGGGAGGCCCAACTCCCGCCAGAGCTCGAGGGGATCGATCGCGCCGGGGATCCTACGCCTCCTCTACCCTGGCCGGGTGCACAGGCTCTCGCGTGACCGCACGCAGGCGGCGGCTCGGGTCGGAGGGCTCTGCTTCGTGTTGCTCTGGCTGTTTTCGGGTCGGCTGCAGGCGGTCATCCCGTTCTGGCTCCCGTTTGCGATCCTCGCGGCGATGGAGCTCGAGCTCGTCGTTCACGGCGTTCGCGAGCGCCGGCTCGGGGCCGCCACGAAGGCCGCGTCACGCCGGCTCCCGGGCGCGGACGACGCCGATCTCGGCTGGGTCGAAGCGGTTGACGAGAACGGCGAACCGGTTCTGGTACCCGCTGCTCCACGGACGCGGCGCAGCACGCGCCTGCCGCTCGCCCTCGTGCTCGTCGTCGGTCTCGGTCTGTTCGCCTACGCCTACCGCGTCGATCGGGATGCCGGCTGGCCGTCGGTGCCGGCGACGGAGCGCGCGCGGGCAGAGCGGCGTTTCACGGCGGAAGCGGCCCGGATCGCGGGCCGCGAGGTGACGGTGCGCTGCGACGACGGCTATGCGTTTACCGGCGTCGGCTCGGACGCCGCGGGAGTCGCGTTCATCCCACGGTCGCTCGCCTACCTCGACCCCGGCATCTGCCGGTCGTTGTACCGGGTGACGTTCGAGGATCGCCTTGGAGGCCGGGACGACGCTGCCTTCGCGATCACGGTGCTCGCTCACGAGGCCACCCATCTCCGGGGTGTGCGCAACGAGGCCGAGACCGAGTGCTTCGCACTGCAGGAGGGGGTGACGCTCGGGCAACGGCTCGGCCTCGACATCGACACGGCGCGGGACCTGATGCGGTCGCAACTCGACCGCGACCTCTCGGACGCCAGCGTGCAACGGGTCGACTACCGGCTGCCGCCCGGGTGCCGCGACGGCGGTGCCCTGGACTTGCGTCCGGCAGATCCGCGTTTTCCGTAGGGGCGTCGCGCAGCCTCGCAGTAGCGAGACGAAGCGTCGCCCGATCGGCGACTGTCGCCGTTGCCGCGAGTGGGCGACCGCCGCTGGGCGGGCGAGGCTTGCCTCGCTGGAGCTCGGCGGCGCCTCGCCCCTACGAGCCCGAGAGCGACTCCTCGAGCCGCTTCCGTACAAGAGTGACACTCGAGCCCGCCACCTGCTCGCCGAGCGCTGCGGCTGCCATCGTGCTCGCCTCGAGCACGATCCGCTCCCGCTCGTTCTCGAGGCCGCCGCGGACGACGAAGAGAGCAGCATGCGCGCGGGACGCCCACTCCTCGATCGCGTCGAGCTCGTCTCCCGGGGTAGTTCGCCCGGAGTCGGACAGACGAGGGATCTCGGCGACCTCACTCGCAACCTCACGCGCCTCGACTACGAGCCCGTTGCCCTCCGCCCGCAACGCAGCCTCGTCACCGGCGAGTTCCTGAAGGCGCTCCCGCATCCGCGCCACGGTGACCGAGGCGTCGGTCGCAGCGATTGTCGCCCGACGCACCGCACGCTCCGCACGGGCCTTCGCTTCCTCTCCGGCCCGCCGAGAGTGACCAACGCCTTCGAGACGGCGTCCTGCGTCGACGAGCTCGCGCTGCGCTTCCGACTCGCGGTTCAAGGCTTCACGCTCTGCCTGCTTGACCTGCTCGACCTCCCGTGGGATCGCCGCCAGCGACGCACGCACCCGGCCGGCCCGTGCCCTGACGTCGTCGACCCGTAGGAGCAAGCCCGCCGCGACATCGAGTCGCGCTGCCACGTCGATGTCGCGCCGCTCGAGCTCGCGCGCGTGTGTAAGAAGGTCAGCGAAGCGGTCGTCGCCCATGGCCTCAGTATCGCCCCCACGCGGGGCGAGGCGCATGGCTTGTCGCGCCAACAATAGATACTGCCGCCATGGACAGCGCCTGCCGGTGAGAGCCCACGCCCGCCAGATCGGCCGCGTCGTCGCAGTCATCTTCCGTCATAGCGAGCTTCGCCGGATCCAGATCGCGTTCTCGACGTTCAACGGCGCCGAGTGGGCCGTCTGGATCGCAATTCTCGTGTACGCCTACGGGCGCGGCGGCGCCACCGCTGCGGGCCTGGTGGCTCTGATCCAGATGGTCCCGGCGACGCTGTTTGCGCCGTTCGCGTCGGTGCTCGCCGATCGCTACCGGCCGGCGCGGGTGCTGACCCTCGGCTATGTGGCGCAGTCGGCAGGCATGGGTGCCACGGCAGCAGTCCTGCTACTCGACGGCCCGCCGCTGCTCGCGTACCTGTGCGCGGCGGCTGGGGCGACCGCAGTGACCGTGACCCGCCCGACGATGGCTGCCATGACACCCGGTCTCTGCCGTGCCCCGGAGGAGCTGACAGCAGCCAACGTTGTCTCCGGCTGGAACGAGAGCCTCAGTATGCTGGTGGCGCCGGCCATCGCGGGTATCCTGCTCACCGTCGCAGGCCCCGGCTGGGTGTTTCTGGTGATGGGGATAGCGGTGCTCGTCGGAGCTCTGCTCGTCGCCACGATCGCAGGGCCGGCTGCGAATCCCTCACGGGGCACCAGCGTCCGGGCAGAGCTCGCAGAGGGCTTCTCCGTCGTCGTCCGCGAACCCGCGGCGCGAACCCTTGTCGGGCTCCTCGGAGCCGAGCAGGTGGCCCTCGGGATGCTCGATGTTCTCTATGTCGTACTCGCTGTCGGCACGCTCGGGATGGGCAACGGAGGCGCGGGTTACTTGAACGCGGCGTTCGGCGCAGGCGGCGCCCTCGCCATCGCCGTCACGGCCTCCCTCGTCGGACGGGCGCGGCTGATGCCGGCGATCGTCGGCGCACTCGCCGTCTGGGGGGCGTCATTCGCCGTCATGGCGGTCTGGTCGACAACTGCGGGAGCGCTGCTCCTGCTTGCTCTCGCCGGCGCATCCCACAGCCTGTTCGATATCTCGGGCAGGACGCTCCTCCAGCGCACCGCACCCCCGGACGTGCTGGCGCGCGTTTTCGGTGTCCTCGAGGGGCTGATGAGTGCGGGGATCGCGGTGGGGGCGTTGCTCGCTCCCTTGCTCGTGCACCTCGGCGGCGCGACCGCCGCGATGATCGGCACCGGGGCGCTCCTACCACTGCTCGCGCTCCTGATCGGCAAGCGGCTCTTCGCGCTCGACGCGTCGGCCCACGTGCCGATCGTCGAGATCGGGCTGCTCCGCTCGCTGCGGCTGTTCGCCGTGCTGCCGCCTCCGGCACTCGAAGGCATCGCACGCAGCCTCAAACCGGTCGCCGCCGAGGCGGGCACGGCGATCGTGACCCAGGGCGAGAACGGAGACCGCTACTACGCGATCGCCGAGGGCGACCTCGAGGTGGTCGTCGACGGCGTGCGCGTGAGTACACTGGGTCGGGGCGAAGGCTTCGGCGAGATCGCGCTCCTGCACGACGTGCCGCGAACAGCGACGGTGGCGGCACTGACCGCGGTGAAGCTGTACGCGCTCGAGAAGGAGCCGTTCCTCGAGGTGCTGACCGGGCATCCCGCGGCGCATACGGCCGCACGCGAGGTCGTGGCCGAGCGGATGCCCTGACCCTGGATCCACCGTTTTGCGTTGGCGTTGCATCCCGTCCGGCGGGCTGCTTGCTGAGGGGCTCGCGGAGCCCCAGCAAGCGGAACCCACGTCGCGCCCAGCGGCATCCCTGTGGAGCGATTGACACAGATCCGTGGCGAAGGGTGTCTCCCTCCGGGAGACACCCGCGCACGGACTCCTTCCCCGCACGGAGCGCACCGTCCGGGTGGGGCCACCCCGAAGGGAAGAAACGGGGCCCCACCCGGACGGGGTGCGGCCTGGCGGGCCGGACGTGATGCAACGCCCGCGCCAGATGAAAGATCCGGGCTAGGCCCGTTGGAGATCCTTCCGGACGC
>JANOUB010000187.1:0-1933 GCA_031416615.1 Thermoleophilia bacterium | reverse complement strand
CTCCTCTTCGCGGCGGAAGTGGTCGGTCGTGGGGCCGAAGAACTGTTCCACGTACGCGGTGCCGGCCACGAGCCTCTGCTCCGGGGCCGCCGCCGCTGCCCGTCGCAGCCCTCGGGCGAGCGAGAGCTCGTGGTGGTGCTCGCGCGAGAGCGACGCGAGCCCGGGATGGCGCTTCACCGCCCGCCTCGCAGTTTGTCGATGCCCCGCTCTGTCAGGCTTGCTCGCCCCGGGTCGAACTGGCGCGCCACGGCCGAGCCGTACGGTCGCGCGACACGCGAAGCGTAGGCCCCGAACCCCTCGTCGCGCAGAGGCTTCAGGTCCTCGCCGTACGGATCGAGCAGGTGCTGACGCCCGATATGGCGGGCCGAGTTGAAGAACGCAATCCCGACGCCTGTCGACACCTCGAGCAGGCTGCGGCGCTCGCGGGAAGCCTCCGCGCGGAGCCCGTCGAGGAGCGAGGCCATCTCGGCAGGCGAGGGGAGCCCACTCGCATCCTCGCGCAGATCCGCGAGCGAGCGACGCAGGGCGGCGAGTTCGAGTGGAGGGATGTCGATCAGCCGGGCTGCCGTCCCGGAGCCGCCCTCGAGGGCCGCGAGCAGATCGTCGACCGACCCGAGCTGCGCCTCGTCGGCCAGCACCCCGGCCACCTTGAGCTCGCTCACGAACGCGTCGAGGTACACCCGTGTCCCGTGGGTGACGTCGGCTCCGGCGGCGAGCAGCCAGAGCGGCGAGAAGCCGAAGGCGGCGATCGAGGCGAGCTCGACGGCATTCCCTGCGGTCTTGCGTACGGCGAGGCGTTTTGCGTTCGGCTCGTACTCGTCTGCCGTAACAGCGGGCGGCTCGACACCGCCGACGAGCTCGATCGAGACGCGCAAGAGGTTCTTCGCCGTCGCCTCGTACAGCCGCGAGCGGCGCACGAGGCGCGGCAGCACGAGCTCGGCCGTCTCGTGGACGCCGCCGCCGGCGAGCGCGAAGACCGAGCGAATCGCGCGCTCCGCCAGCGACAGGAGGAATGCGACGCGGCCGGCCATAGCTAGCATCATTGCCGATGGCAACGAACGCGATCCGCGATCTTCTCGCTGCGGCCTTTCCCGGAGGCGAGATTGACGTCGAGGACAGAACGGGTGGCGGAGACCACTTTCAAGTCACGGTCGTCTCCGCAGCGTTCAACGGGTTGCCGCTGATCCAGCAGCACAAGCTGGTCAACGCCGCGCTGGCTGCGCCACTAGCCGACGGCTCGATCCACGAGCTTCGCATCCGAACGAAGGGAACGGCATGAGCACGCTGCACGACCAGATCAAGCAGGTCATCGACACCGAGCCGGTCGCAGTCTTCATCAAGGGCACGCCCGAGGCGCCCGCCTGCGGCAACTCGCAGCGGGTGCTGCAGGCCCTACGGCAGGTCGGCGCGCCGATCGTCGCCGTCGACGTGCTCCCCGATCCGCGCATCCGGCAGGAGTTGACGGCACTCAGCGAGTGGCCGACGATCCCGCAAGTGTTCGTCAAAGGTGAGCTGATCGGCGGTGCCGACATCACCGAGGAGCTCCACGCCTCCGGCGAGCTCGAGGCGAAGATCGACGAAGCGCTCGGCGCCGACCGCGAGCAGTCGGTGCGCACGGTCGCGCTCACGCTCGACTGACCCGCGTCGCGGCTTAGCCGTCACGAGAGGCATGTGGCGGTATTCCGTCGACATCCGACCTCCGAACGTTCTATCGTGCCAACGACCCGGCTGCAGCTTTGACCGAGGCGTCCGGAACGACACGGGAGGGTGTGATCGCATGAGCCAGACGACAGAGGGCGACGCCGCGACGGGAACGCTCGGGAAGAAGAATCTCACCACGATGCACGCGGTCGCGCAGGCGCTCGCGATCGGGCCGATGTTCTCCGTCGCGCTCATTCTCGGAGGCGTCTCCCGACCCGACATCGGTGCAGGC
>JANOUB010000186.1:0-6684 GCA_031416615.1 Thermoleophilia bacterium | reverse complement strand
AGACATTGCGGCGTATCGCGCGAAGGCACACGGACGTAATCGCGTCGTCGCGTATGGCACTGCATTGGAATTGCTCGCATCGGAAGCGTCAGCCGGCCCCGCGTCGGAGAAGACAGCCGAGGCGCCTCGGCCTGACGCCGCACCGATCCCAGAAATGGTGTCCGACCGCGGGTCTGACCTCATCCGTTCGTCAATCGCGTCACCCGTTCCGAACAACCTGGCGCCCGCTCGTGGTGTAGGCGTGTTCGTCGCGGTGGTGGGCGCGCTCGGCGCCGTCGCGGGAGTCGCCGGGCTCGTTCCCGGGTCGAGCAGTGACGCGACGGGCCTGCTGTTGCTCATCGTCCTGATTGCCGCAGGGCAGATTTTCGCGGCAGATGTCCTCGACCGCGGGAGGATCTCGATTAGCGCGGTCGGCTGCCTCGCAGGGGCGGCACTGGTCGGTCCTCGCGCCGCCCTTCCGCTTGCGCTCGCCGTCTGCGCGGCCGAGTGGATGGTGCATCGGATGACGATTCATAAGCTCGTGTTCAATTGCGCCGTGCTGACGCTCAGCGGGCTTGCTGGGGCGGCTGTCTATTCCCAACTGCCCAACTCCGTCTGGGTCTACACCGCTGCCGGCGCTCTCGCCGGCGTCGCCTACTACGTCGTCAACATCGGACTTCTCACAACCGTCATCGCGCTCGAGACCCATGACCGTTGGATCTCCGTCTTTCGCACCCGTTTCGAGTGGCTGCTCCTGTACTACATGACGTACGGGGTCATCGGCGCCATGCTCGCCGTTGCGTATCAGCTGGAGGGCGCGCTCGGGTTGATCGTCTTCTCCGCTCCGCTCGTCTTGGTACGGAAGGCACAGGCCGACTACATCAAGCATTCGGAGTCGAGCACCGTCAAGCTGCGCGATGCAGCAGCAACGATCGAGCGTCAGAACGAGACCCTCATAGAGGCCAACGCGCTCCTTCGCACCCGTGCGACCGCCGCCATGGAATCGTTGGTGGCTGCGATCGACGCTCGCGACAGCTACACGGCAGGACATTCTCGACGGGTTCAGGAGATCGCGTGCGCTGTCGGTCGTGAGCTGGGGCTCGAGGGCCGAGACCTGGAGGCGGTTTCGTTCGCCGCGATGTTCCACGACATCGGGAAGCTCGGAGTCCGCGATGACGTCTTGCTCAAACAGGGGCCGCTCGACGAGGATGGATGGGCGGAGATGCGTCGCCATCCCGAGGAGGGAGAGCGCATCATCGCGCACCTCGGGTTCCTGGCCGATTCGACTCCTGCTATCCGACATCACCACGAGCGGTTCGACGGATCTGGGTACCCCGACGGGTTGCGAGGAGAGGAGATTCCGATCGCCGCGCGTATCCTCCACGTCGCGGACGCGTTCGACTCGATGCTCTCTCCTCGCGTCTATCGACCTGCGCTTCCTCTCGAGGACGTTCTGGGCGAGCTGAGGCGCGGGCGCGGATCGCAAAGCTGCCCAGCCTGCATCGACGCTCTCAGTTGTGTGATCGCGCAAGGTGTTCTCGACGCCCTTCTCGTGAGCTACCGCTCGAGTGTGGCGGCGTGACAGCGGTGTCGGGAGCGGTCGCCGGCTTCGGCGAATCTTGCCGACAGGGGTAGCGGGCGGCAGGCGTAGGCGCGTTGCGTATGCGTCGCACGGGGTGGAACGAAGCGCGCGTCCCCGGCCTGGCGCCCGCTACCCTGATGGAGCCGGTGACTCGCCTGCCGCTCTTCGTCGTCGTCGTCCTTGCCCTGCTCGTCCCGGGCTCGGCGCGCGCCAGCGAGCAGTTCGGCGACCTCGACGTCGCGTTCCTGTCGCTGAAGGTGAATGCGCGCGGCGAGGCGCTCGTCAGCTACCGCACCTCCGGCCGCGTGCTCCGTCACGTCTACGTGTGGGGCGCCATCAACGCGATCCCTCCCGATCCCCGCAATCCGCAGGTGCGTTTCCGTTACGACTACACGGGCGGCTGGAAGAAGAATGGCCGGCAGACCTGGCAGACGCTCCGGAACCGCTGTCGCCCGTATGACGGGCCGAAGCTCGTGTGGCTTGTCGCGGCGTGCAAGGCGCCGGACGGCTCGTACTGGGCGCTTCAGCGGTGGCAGCGCCTGTTGCCGATGCGCGGCATCGAGCCGTTCCGTCCCGGCCAGGCGTCGTACGAGCTTCACGTCTCGCACTGGAATGGCACGCTGCCCGTGCTGGAGGTGTCACCGAACTGGACGTACGGTGGCAGTTGGCAGGGACTCTTCGGCCGGCTCACGTATAGCGGGCACCCGGTCTTCGGGTTCCGCACCCCGTCGTCGCGCCGGCGTGACCCGCATGCGCGCTTCTTCTACGTCGACACGCTCAACTCGGTCTTCGGGGTTGGCTGGAAGCACGACGCCGGCAAGGTCGCGCACAGCCGTAACGGCGCGTTCTGTTACAGCTTCGTACCTCAGTTCACGCCGCCCGGGTACCCGACCCGCGAGTTGAGGCCGCCCGGCAACGGCCAGCGTCACCGCGTCACGGTAATGGGGCCGGGTGTTACACCGGTGATCCAGTGGGAGGGGCCGAGTCTCGGCCGCTACGACCCGCAACTGGACGCGTCCTTCAACGCGCTGTTCGACCGGGTCGTCGGACCGGACGACCGGGTGTGCGTGCCCGAGCGGTAGCCCGCCGCGGGGTCAGTCGATTCTGTTGGCCGCGGACACCTGCCGTTCGCCGGAAGCCGTTTGCGTCGGGACTTCGACCACCGCCGCTCGATCGATCTCGACCGTTACTCGCGCGCCCAGCGTGGGTGGAATGAGTCCTGTGTGCGCCGACACGATCTCGCGGCCGTCGTCGTAGCGCGCGCGCAGCGTCACCACCGGGCCGTCGCGGTGGCTCGAGTTGACCACGGCGTCGCCGCACTCATCGGGACGGAAGACAACACCCTCCGGTCGGGTCACGAGGGATGTCGCACCTCGCTCGTCGATGTTCGCAAGCCCGATGAACCGTGCCACCCAGGCGTCGCCTGGGGCCGCCCAGAGTCGTTCGGGCGTCGCGACCTGCACGATCGACCCCTCGCGCATCACCGCGACCTGCGTCCCGATCGCGAAGGCCTCCGCAACATCGTGGGTGACGTAGACAGCCGTCTGCCGGATCGAGTCGAAGAGCTCCCCCAGCTCCACGACGAGCCGATCGTGCAGAGGGCGGTCGAGCGCACCGAGCGGCTCGTCGAGCAGCAGCACCCGCGGCGCCGGCGCGAGTGCGCGGGCAAGGGCGACGCGCTTTCGCTCGCCG
This sequence comes from Thermoleophilia bacterium, assembly GCA_031416615.1. GTDB lineage: Bacteria > Actinomycetota > Thermoleophilia > Gaiellales > Gaiellaceae > Gaiella. The sequence goes on along the minus strand of JANOUB010000186.1, from coordinate 3,431 downwards.
CCCGACAGCGAGCCGATCGCCCGGTGTTCCCATCCGTCGAGCCCGACGAGGGCGAGCAGTTCGGCGACCCGTGCGGCCGCTTCCGCGCGGGACACCCCTTGCATCCGTAGGCCGAATGCGACGTTCGCGGCGACGTCGCGGTGCGGGAACAGTGCGTCGTCCTGGAACATGAGGCCGATTCCCCGCCGGTGCGGCGGCAACCCGGCGAGCGACCGATCATCCAGGCTCACCGAGCCCTCGTCGAGCCGCTGGAGGCCGGCGATCGCACGGAGGAGGGTTGATTTGCCGCTGCCACTCGGGCCGAGGACGGCGACGATCGCTCCACTGTCGACCTCGAGCTCGACTCCGGCGAGGGCCGCGTGGCCACCGAGCCTCACCCTCGCGTCGCGGATGAGTAGCACTAGTGCTCACTTCCGGAACGGGGCACTAGAGCGCCCGCCCGCGCCCGTCGGCGACACGTTCCGCGGCGAGAGCGGCACAGACCGTGATTGCGGCCAACACCACGGCAAGCGCCGCCGCAAGGCCCTGGTTCTCCGCCCCGGGGCGCCCCAGGAAACGGAAGATGGCGACGGGGAGCGTCGGCTGCTCGGCGCGGGCGACGAACACCGTGGCGCCGAACTCCCCGAGCGCGATCGCGAACGCGAACCCGGCGGCAACCGCAAACGCGCGTCCCGCAAGGGGAAGGTCGACCTCCCGCCAGGTACGCGCAGGTGCGGCGCCGAGAGTTGCTGCCACCTCGCGCAACCGAGGATCGATCGACCGCAGAGCCGGCACGACGATGCGGACGACGAAAGGTGCCGCCACGAGCGACTGGGCCACCGGCACGAGCCACCAGGAGGAGCGAAAGTCGAGCGGTGCCGTGTCGAAGGCGATCAGGAACCCGAAGCCGAGCATCACGGCCGAGGCGCCGAGCGGGAGCAGGACGAATCCGTCAACGGCACCCGCAGGCCGCCTCGCGAGCGCCACGGCTGCGATGCCGCCGACCGCGAGCGCGATCAGCGCCGCCAGGCTCGCGAAGGCGACGGAGTAGACGGCAGCCTGCCATGGCTCCACGAGAAGTGCGGGCGTCTCGTGGAACAGCGCGCCCCAACTGCCAAGCGACCGGCGGACGAGAACGGCGAGCGGGAGTACGAGCACGAGAGCGGCGACAGCGAGCACAGCGCCGACCGCAATCCGCTCACCTCCGGTTGGCCGCCGGAGCACGTCACGCTCGTCGGCCAGCGTGTTCGCGGTGCCGGCACGCGCCTCGAGGATGCTCGCGACGGCCAGGACGACCGCGACGGCGCCGAGTTGCAGCAGCGAGAGCGCAGCCGCAGCCTGAAGATCGAAGAGGCGCGCCGCCCGGTTGTAGATCTCTGTCTCGAGTGTGGCCCGTGCCGGCCCGCCCAGGATCAGGATGACGCCGAACGAGGTGAAGCAGAAGAGAAACGTCAGCGCGGCGGCAGCCGACAGCGCGGGTGCCAGCTGAGGCAGCGTCACCTCCCGTGCCCTGCGCCACGGGCCGGCTCCGAGAACGGCAGCCGCGTCGGAGCTCGCGGGATCGATCGTCGCCCAGGCTCCTCCCACGATGCGCGTCACGACGGCGATGTTGAAGAACACGTGCGCGGCGAGGATCGCCCAGATCCCCCGCTCGTACCCGGCCGGGAGCAGCGCCAGGAACGCGGTCGCGACGACGACCGTCGGCAGCACGAACGGAACCAGCACGAGGGCGCGCGCGAGCGAGCGGCCGCGGAACCGGAACCGCCCGACCGCCCACGCGAGCGGCAGCCCGGCCGCAAGCGTGAGCACGGTCGACGCGGCCGCCTGCCAGATCGTGAACCAGAGCAGGCCGCCAGTCCCGGCGGGCAGCGAGAGCCCGCCGCCGGAGGTGAGGCCGCGCTCGAGGATCGCGACCAGCGGGAACGCGAAGAAGAGCGCCACGAAGGCTGCGGGAATGAGCGCAGCGGCGACGTGCCAGCCGTGTCTCAGCGGAGAACGGTCCGTGTCCACTCGTCGATCCAGCGGTCGCGGTTGCGCCCGATCTCTGCCGCCGGAAGCTCGAGCGGCTGTGGCGGCGAGACGGCGTAACGGCGGAACGCATCGGGCAGAGGCGTCCCGTTGCGCACCGGCAGCACGAACATGCTGTCGGGCACTGCCGCCTGGAAGAGCTCCGAGAGCATGAAGTCGATCAGCGCCCGCGCACCGTCCACGTTCTTTGCGCCGGCGAGCACGCCGGCGAGCTCGATCTGGCGGAAGCAGCTGTCGACGACGACCGCCGTGGGCGCAGCCGCCGGCGGCTTCGAGGCGAAGATCACCTCGGCGGCCGGGCTCGTCGCGTACGAGACGACGATCGGCCGCGTCCCCTTGCCGCCACCGGCACCCGAGAACTGGGCCGTGTAGGCCTCCTCCCAGCCGTCGACGACGAGCACGCCGTTGGCACGCAGCCTGCGCCAGTAGTCCTGCCAGCCACTCTCACCAAAGCGAGCGACGGTCGCGAGCATGAACGCGAGCCCCGGCGTCGAGGTGGCGGGGTTCTCGACGACGAGCAGCTTGCGGTAGCGCGGCTCCGTCAGCTCGGCGAGCGCCTTCGGTGGTGCGATGCCGCGCGTGGCGAACCACTTCTTGTCGACGTTGAGGCAGACGTCGCCGTGGTCGATCGGCGTGACACGGTGCTCGGGGTCGAGTAGGTAGCGGCCGTCGACCTGGTCGAGACCCGTCGCCTCGTACGGTTCGAAGAGGTCTTCGTCGAGGGCCCGGGAGAGCAGGTTGTTGTCGATTCCGAACAGGACGTCGCCCTGCGGGTTCCCCTTGGTGAGAAGTGCCCGGTTGACGGCCTCGCCGGCGTCGCCACCCTGGAGGATCCGGAGCTTCAGCCCGCTCTCCCGCTCGAACGCGGCCTTGACCTGCTTCGGGATCGCGAAGGAGTCGTGCGTGATGAGCACGATCTCGGTCGGCGCCGCCTTCTTGTCTCCGCCGCCGCAGCCTGCGACGGCCAGGGCGAGCACGCAGGAGCTCAGGATCAGGATCGTTCTCACAGGTCTTCCTTTCCGGGGCGGACGACGGCGATGGCTCCTCGCTCGAGGGACACGGCGGCTGCCTCCGCCTCGAAGAGGTTCGAGATGCCTCTGCTCGAGCCGGCGGTCAGCGTCTCGCCAGAGAGGGGATAGACGAGCCCTCGGGTGGTGACGCCCTCGGCCGCGCCGTGCAACGGCAGCAGGGAGACGATCTCGCCCGGTGTGCCTCTCAGCGCGAGCGAGCGGTGGACGATGTGGATGCGGGCGGCGTCGAGGTAGGCGTCGATCTCGGCGCTCGCGTACCGCTCGTGGCCGAGCAGCAACACCGATCCGAGTAGGTGGTCGAGCCGCCCGCCGCTCGAGCCGACGACGACGATCCGGGCCGGGTGGAGAGCGATTGCTGCGTCGAGCGCGAGCTCGAGGTCGGTCGCATCCTTG
>JANOUB010000185.1:0-4127 GCA_031416615.1 Thermoleophilia bacterium | reverse complement strand
TGCCCCCGGCAAGAATCGAACTTGCGCACGCGGTTTAGGAAACCACTGCTCTATCCACTGAGCTACGGGGGCTCATGGGGAGGGTAGCGTCGGTCAAACACGAACGCCCCACGTCTCTGCAACGAGAGCGGCGAAAGGATGTTGGCCGTTCGGTGCAGAGCGAGAATCCATCGTTCGGGGGTCGGGGAAGCCCCCTTCTGGGTGTCGACGTGGTGCAACTAGCCCGATAGCTTGGTGGGACGACGAGCACCGAACAGGACGAGCACCGAACAGCTGGTGCCCGCCGACAGGAACTCTGCGGCTCCAAACCGGCTCGAGGCGCCACCTCGATGCCTGCCCGAAGGGAGTCAGCATGAGTGAGCAGCCGTTCGAGCAGGATCCTCTCGACGAGTTGCGCGAGGCCGCGGCGGCGGCCGAGAAGCTCGCCGGGGACGAGGAAGCGTTCGTCGAAGCATTCGACGCCTTCGCCGCGGTCGACGCAGCACGCTTCCAGGCCGTCCTCGAGCGATCCGGGCTCGCTGAACGCTGCGAGCTTCTCTGCGTCTTCTTCTGCGAGAAGCGCTGTGTCGGCACCTGTGCCCGCCTCTGTCCCGAGCGACCGACACGTCCGGTGGACGCGAAGGAAGTGCTCGAGTTCACACACGCGATCGCGCGTGTCGCGAAAGACCGGCGCGCCCTCGAGCGTCTGCTCGCGATCGCCGAGAAAGAGGACGCGAAGGCATGGCAGGCCGAGTTGAAGAAGCTCGAGTTGACGCGCTTCTGCCACCAGGTCTGCCGCTTCGTCTGCCGCGCCCGCTGCAAGCGCGTCTGCCGTCACCTGTGTGCGAGGCCGCTGATCACCCGGATCAGCTCGATCCCAACCGCGCAGTTCGACGTGCAGGGCTTCGGCAGCGGTCCCAGCGTGCCCCCTTTCCAGGTAGCGCCCCCGAACCCGGCAGTGGGGGTCGGTGACCACCCGATCGGCGCATCGGCATGGCTGATGGGGGTGTTCAACTTCCCAGCTGCGACCCAGTACAAGCTCGAGTTCGGGCCGTCGCCGGCAGGGCCATGGGTGATGATCTCGGAGCCCGTGCCCGGGTACGCGAGCATGTTTCCGCTGATTCCGGTCACGCGCTTCCCGTCGGGCGGAGCCGATCCAGGCTGGTACGACATCTCGGCGATCCCGCTGTCGGACGGCGGCGGCACGACCGCCGGCGAGAAGACCCTCGTGTACTGGACGACACCGGTGGACGGCCTCTTCTACCTCCGTCTCCGTGTGCGCAACGGAGCGACCGAGAAGGTGAGTGCCCCGCGTGCCGTGCGGATCGACAACACCGCTCCTCCGACCCCCATCATCAAGCTCGAGCTGAAGACGCCGGCGGGTGACCTCGAGCCGCTCAAGTGCGGCAAGGTGAAGAGAGGCGACGGCCTGATCCGCATCACCGTCGAGGCGCACGACGACAACTTCAGCCAACTCTCGGTCGCAGCGCAGGGAAACTCGAGCCTGACGGTGCCCGTTCTCGCCGTCCCGGAAGGGACAGTCGGGCCGCCCGTGCCGCTCTCGAAGACCTACAACGGCAATGTGGCCGACACCGGGTACCCGGTGCCGGCATCGTTCATCTGGGATCCGTGGAACGACCCCAGGATCGTCCCGTGCTGCTACGTCGTGCGGATCGACATCTGGGACCGCGCCGTCCTCAACAACGCCTGGGCCGGCGGCCACGGCAACTCAGGCTGGGAGGCGATCGAGATCGGTTTCTGACAGCACACCTGTGTCCACGGCAGGTCGAAGGTTGCGGGACGGCGCCTAGCGGCTAGCGGTGACGAGTACGAGCGTGCGGGGCAGGGAGAGGTGGTCTCCGTCCCGATACGGGGCGAGGCGTGCTTCGATCTCGTCGGCGAGGGCTGCCGCCTCGGCGTCGTTCATGGCTGACGCGATCCGTCGGAAGTGGCCGTTCTCGGCGGCCAACTCCTGCCAGTACTCAACCGCGTCCGGTGAGGTCCGGCGCTCGTGCAGCCGGTGTGCCTCGACGTTCTCGAGGCCGGCTGCGCGATGAACGGCCGCGGCCTCGTCGGGGTCACCGAGCCGCCCGAACGCCCGTGCGAAGGAGGCGTGCTCCTCGCCGAGCACCACCCCGATCGCCTCGCGCGGGACCGCAAACCACGGGTTCTCGGCCGGAGACGCCCACACCACGGTGACGAGCCGGCCGCCCGGCTCGAGCACGCGTCGCAGCTCGCGCAACGTGGCAACGGGGTCAGCGGCGGCCATCAGCGCGAGCCGGCTCGTGACGGCATCGAACGAGGCGTCGGCGAACGGCAGTACCGCGTTGAAGTCGGCCTCGAGGAGCCGCAGTTCTGCTCGAGCGACGGCGGCGCGCTTGCGGGCCTGCGCGAGCCGCTGACCGCTCGTGTCGATGCCGGTCACCTCGGCTCCCGCCTGGGCAAGGCTGATCGTCAGCCGGCCGCCGCCGCAGCCCGCATCGAGCACGCGTCGCGCACCCGCGGCGGCAGCGAGGATCTCGGCGGTGCCGAACGGCGACGGCGACAACTCGGCCGCCTGCCGGGGCTCACCGTTCACGTGGCTCCCAGCCGAAGCGCCGCCAGGCCACGATGAGGCCGGCGAGACCCCAGACGAGGACGATCAGGATCGCCTTCGGCTCCGACCAGAACGGCTCACCGCGCAGGTACACCGCTTTGAGGATGCGGATGAGGTACGTGAGCGGCAACGCGTCGGCGATCGTCTGGAGGAACCCCGGGTAGCCGTCTGTCGATCCGAACGACCCCGAGAGGAAGGCCATCGGCAGCACGATCAGCTGCACGACCGCCGACGAGCCCTCGGCAGACCGGATCAGCGCTGCGGCTCCGAAGCCAAGGCCGGCGAAGGTGGCGACGCCGAGCAGCACGGCCAGACCGAGGCCGAGCCAGTTCTGCGGCCCACTCGCGCCGTAGAGCACGACGCCGAGCGCCATCGTCAGCAGCACCTGGAGGACGAAGACGAACAGGGTCGAGCAGAGCACGGCGGCCAGATACGTCGTCGGGGGAAGCGGCGTCGCCCGCATCCGCTTGAGCACGCCGCCCTCACGGCGGATCACGAGTGTGATCGCAAGCCCTGCGAAGGCGGTGTTCGCACACCCGTACCCGACGAGGCCGACGAGCAGTACGTCGGCCGCTCGAAACCCTTCGATACGGCCGTCATACACCGCTCCGAGAAGCAAGAACAGCATCGGCGGGAACACGAAGACGAAGATCGCCGATTCCTTGTTGCGCCAGAACAGCAGCTGCTGCGTGCGCACCTCGTGCCGGAACAACCTCATGCGCCGTCCTCGCCGTCGATCAGATCGAGGTAGACGTCTTCGAGGGACGGCCGCACGACCTCGAGCGATTCGAGCTCTCGCCCGGCCGCTGCGGCCGCGCCCGTGAGCTCGGCCAGCACGCGGGTCGGAGCGTCCGTCTCGACCACGACATCACGTCCGTCCTCGCGGTAGCGGATCTCCACCCGCGGGGCGATGCCGATCAGCTCTGCCGGCGAGCCGATCTTGACGATGCGCCCGTCGCGGATCACGGCCACCCGGTCGGCGAGTTGCTGTGCCTCGTCGAGGTAGTGCGTCGTCAGCACGATCGTCTTGCCGAGCGCCCGGAGTGAGCGAACGAGCTCCCACGCCGTGCGCCGGGCCGCCGGGTCGAAACCCGTCGTGGGCTCGTCGAGGAACAGGAGCTCCGGATCGCCGACGAGCGCAACGCCGAGGTCGAGGCGGCGCTTCTGACCGCCCGACAGGGTCTTCACGCGGGCGCCCGACTTCTCCTCGAGGCCGACGAGGCTGATCACCTCGTCGATGTCGCGCGGATGTGCGTAGTAGCCGGCGAACATCCAATGCACCTCGCGGACAGTCAGAGCGGCCGGCAGCTCGGACGCCTGCAGCACGACGCCGATCCGTTCACGGAGCGCGGAGCCGCCGTGCTCGGGATCGACGCCGAGCACCGTCACATCGCCGCCGTCGCGTTTCCGGTATCCCTCGAGGATTTCGACGGTCGTCGTCTTGCCCGCACCGTTCGGCCCGAGCAGGCCGAAGACCTCACCCTGCTCGACCGTGAAACTGATCCCCGCAACAGCCTCGAGGGCGCCGTAGCTCTTGCGGAGCTCGCGCACC
>JANOUB010000184.1:0-1783 GCA_031416615.1 Thermoleophilia bacterium | reverse complement strand
AGATCGGCGATCGTGCCGACGATCTCGTCGAGGGCACGGCGCTCGCCGCGGGGATCGGAGAACCGCTGACGGGCGAGGAACCGCCTTGCCTCGTCCTGATGGCGCCGGCTCATCGTCCAACGCTCGAGCAGGCGGTCGTCGATCGTGGCGCTCATCTCCTGTGTATCGGCATGTCCCTGGCGACGGTTGAGAGAATCAAGGCTGGAAACACATTTCTGTTTAACAGGGGTGGGCGGGGAGCCCGCGAACGGGCTCCCCGCCCGCACGGCGCAACCCCGGGGGCAGGCAGTTTCCTACCTGTGGGGAGAGGAGTCGCGCCGAACCAGTCGTATCTCTCTCACATCGCAACGATAATTGCGAGGGTCCGTCCGCATCCCCCCGAAAGGAAAGCTCGCAAAATGGATATCTCGAAGCTCACCCACGGCGCCAAGTTCGTTCTTAGTGCCTCGATTGCGTTTCTGATCGTCTCTTTCTTTAGTTGGTTCAAGGTCGGCGATGTCGGAGTGGCGAGTGGATGGAGTGGCGTCGGCTTTCTTGCCGGACTTCTCGCCATCGCCCTGATCGTCTGGGAGGGGATGCGACTCGCCGACATCAACCTGGAACTTGGTGTTTCCCAGTCGATGATCACCGCAGCGCTCTCTGTGCTTTTGCTGATCTTCGCGTTGATCAGATTCATCAGCAAACCCGGCGGTGGCCTGGCCTCCTCCATTGTGGATCGCACGCTCTGGGCCTGGCTTGGCCTGATTCTGGCGATCGTCATCGTCATCGGGGCGTGGGTAAAGATGCGGGCGGCGGGGGAGAGCATCGGCGACATGCGGACAAAGTTCGGCGAAGTGGCGGGCAGTGCTGCAGCCGCCGCGAAGGCTGCGACCGACAAGAGTTCTGATCAGGAAGCTGCTGCGCCGGCTCCCGCCGCGCCTGCCGCAGAGGCCGCTCCTGCGGCTCCCGCCGCGCCCGCGGCAGAGGTCGTCGAAGAGCACGCAGACGCCGGCACGACGCCGCCGGCCGAGGGCGAGAAGCCTCCGCAGACGCCCGCGTGATCCGCGCGAGGTACCCGCTCCCGCAGTCGCGGGGGCGGGCGCCTCGCTACACTTGCTTTATGGCTGACCCCGGGCTCATGGCTGAAACCGGCACGATGCGCGTCAAGAGCGGCCTCGCGGAGATGCTGAAGGGTGGCGTTATCATGGACGTCGTCAACGCCGAGCAGGCCGTGATCGCCGAGAACGCGGGTGCGGTTGCCGTGATGGCGCTCGAGCGCGTTCCTGCCGACATCCGCCGCGACGGTGGAGTCGCGCGCATGTCCGACCCGGGCATGATCCGCGAGATCCAGGCGGCCGTCTCGATCCCAGTGATGGCGAAATGCCGCATCGGCCATTTCGCCGAGGCCCAGATCCTGCAGGCTCTCGAGGTGGACTACATCGACGAGTCCGAGGTGCTGACCCCCGCCGACATCGAGCATCACGTCGACAAGTGGGGCTACACGGTCCCGTTCGTCTGCGGCGCCACGAACCTGGGCGAGGCGCTGCGACGGATCGGCGAGGGCGCCGCCATGATCCGCACCAAGGGCGAGGCCGGCACCGGCGACATCGTCAGCGCCGTTACGCACATGCGCGCGGTGTTCGGTGGCATCCGGCGGCTGCAGTCACTGCGCAGCGAGGAGCTCTACGCCGAGGCCAAGAACCTGCAGGCCCCGTACGAGCTCGTGCGCTTCGTGGCCGAGAACGGCCGGCTGCCTGTCGTCACGTTCACCGCCGGCGGCATCGCCACACCCGCCGACGCATCG
>JANOUB010000183.1:0-4932 GCA_031416615.1 Thermoleophilia bacterium | reverse complement strand
CATCGTCGGCGATACGTGCAGGCTCGCCGGAGCAGCCTCGGCGAGGATCCGGCGGCCCTCCTCGGCGTTCGTGCCGTCGAGACGGACGACCATCGGGAGATCGAGACTCATCTCACCGACGGCCTGCAGGATTCCGCGCGCTACCTCGTCGCAGCGGGTGATGCCGCCGAAGATGTTGAAGAAGATCGCCCTCACTTGCGGATCCCGCGTAATCACGGAGAGCGCGTCGACGACGCCCTGCGCGTCACCGCCGCCGCCGAGATCGCAGAAATTGGCAGGACGGCCGCCGGCGAATGTGACCACATCGACCGTCGACATCGTCAGCCCGGCGCCGTTGCCACAGACGCCGACCTCGCCATCGAGCTTCACGTACGTCACCTGCTTCTCGCGCGCCAGCGCCTCGAGCGGATCCGCTGCCTCCTCGTCGCGCATCTCGGCGATCGCGGGATGGCGGTAGAGCGCGTTGTCGTCGACCGTGAACTTGGAGTCGAGCGCCTTGACGACCCCGTCAGGCGTGACGATGAGTGGGTTGACCTCGCAGAGCATCGCGTCGAAACGCACGAAGGCGTCGTAGAGCTGGCCGATGATCTTCGCGATCTGCTTCTGCTCGGACGGGTCGGTGACGCCGCCGCCGTAGACGAGCCGGCGGGCCTGCCAGGGGTGAAACCCTTCGAGAGGATCGATGTGGAGCCGAACGAGTGCGTCGGGGCTCTCTTCGGCGACCTGCTCGATCTCGATCCCGCCCTGGGTCGTGAACATGAAGAGCGGTTTCTTGGCTCCCCGGTCGAACGTGAGCGAGAGGTAGTACTCCTTCGCGATGTCGGACGCCTGCTCGATCCAGAGCCGCTTGACGATGTGGCCCTTGATGTCGAGCCCGATGATGTTCTTCGCGTGCTCCTCGGCCTCGTGCGCGGTCTTGGCGAGTTTGACGCCTCCGGCCTTGCCGCGGCCGCCGGTCAGAACCTGAGCCTTGACGACGACGGGGCCGCCGAGCACCTCGGCCGCCTGACGGGCCTCGCCCGGAGTCGTCGCGAGCCGCCCGTCGCCGACGGGGATGCCGACGCGCCGGAATAGCTCCTTGCCCTGGTACTCGTGCAGATCCATGCGCTCCCGAGCCTACCTGCGCGGTTATGCGACCATCCCGCTCATGCACCGCCCCCTCGTCCTCTCAGTTGTCGCCATCACCATCACGATTGCCGGCTGCGGCTCGACCGACCTCCAGGTGCCCGCCACCGTCAGAGCACCGCCCCAGACGGCCCGGCTCGCGTGGGACGAGTCGTACCCGTCCGGCGGGGCCGCGCTCATCTTCGGGGTCTCATCCTTCACGGTGACGAGGAGCGGCTGGACGGCCGACGTCTCGGTCGAGAACAGGTCGCAGGTCGGGTGGGAGGTCGGCGATCCTCGCCGAGCGGTCGAGCGGGCGTTCGGTGTGCTGCTGTTCCCGAACGACGATCTGAAGGAGCTCGAGCGCCGCAACCGCAATGGCGACCTTCCCGCGCTCCGGCCTGCGACGAGCTACCGCCCTGCACTTCCGCTCGTGCTCCGACCGGGGAAGACCTGGAAGGGGACGATCGCGGCCCCCGGAGCGCTCGCCGGCGGCCTCTGGGTTCGGCTCGCCTTCGGGACATTCGTGAGCGTCGGCAAACCGCCCGAGGGAGCCCAGCCGCAGGTGGTGTGGTTCACGGACCACGCCCACCAGTTGGATCAGGTCGAGGCAGACCCGGCGTAGTTGGTTGATCGGAAAGAGCCACGCGCGCGGCTCGAGGCCTGCGGGCGGGCTGCTTCAGGGATCTCCGCGATCAAGAATTCGCGCTGACGGTCGCCGCGCTCGTTCTGGTCGGCACGATCGACGTGGAGCTGAGCCTGAACGAGGGTGCGGATACTCTCCTCCGATGGATGCGATCGTCGTCGACGGCCTCGAGAAGACGTACGGGAAAGACGTGCGCGCCCTTGACGGCATGACGTTCTCCGTCCCCGCCGGACAGGTCTTCGGCCTGCTTGGCCCGAACGGCGCCGGGAAGTCGACGACCGTGCGGATCCTCGTCACTCTCAGCACCGCGGACGGTGGCTCGGCCTCGGTCGCCGGGCACGATGTGCGCCGGGACCCAGGAGCGGTGCGGCGGGCACTCGGCTACGTGCCTCAGTCTTCGGGCGTCGACCGCGAAGGAACAGGGCTCGAGAATCTCGTGCTGCAGGGCCGCCTGCAGGGGATGCGTGGGCCTGACCTCGAGCGGCGGGCTCGCGAACTGCTGGAGTTGTTCACCCTCGCGGAGAAGGCCGATGCCCTCGTGCGCACCTACTCCGGCGGTCAAAAACGGCGCCTCGACGTCGCGATGGGCCTCGTTCACCGACCCCAGGTGCTGTTCCTCGACGAGCCCACCACGGGGCTCGACCCCGAGGCTCGGGTCGCGATGTGGGACGAGCTCTCACGCCTCGCAAGCGTCGAGAAGTTGACGATCCTGCTCACGACGCACTACCTGGAAGAGGCCGACCGGCTCGCCGAGCGGGTCGCGATCGTGTCGCAGGGCAAGGTCGTCGTCGACGGCGCCCCGGAGGCGCTGAAGCGCGACCTGCGCGGAGACGCTGTCGCGATCGAGCTGACGAACGGAGACGGTGCGCGGGCGAGGGAGCTCTTGCTCGCGCTTCCCGACGTTCACGAGGCGCTGATCGAGGGTCACCGGGTGCACGCGCGCGTCGAGCACGGCGCCCAGGCCGTGCCCGTAATGCTCGCCACGCTCGACGGCGGCGGGGTCGACGTCAGAGCCGTCACGGTGTCGCGACCGTCGCTCGACGACGTCTACCTCCACTACACGGGCCGCGACTTCCACTCGGACGATCGGGCCGGGAGATGACGGCCGTCGCGCAAACGCTGTTCCTTTTCGTCCGGCTCATGCGGAGCCTCTTGCGCCAGCCGATCTGGATCGCACTGATGCTGATTCAGCCGATGTTCTGGCTCCTGCTCTACAGCCAGCTCTTTCGGCGCATCACGGAACTGCCGGGCTTTGGGACGACCTCGTACGTCGACTACCTGACGCCGGGGATCGCGATCATGACCGCGTTCTTCTCCGGCACGTGGGCGGGAATGGGCACGATCGAGGATCTCGACCGGGGTGTGATCGAGCGCTTCCTCGCGACGCCTGCGAGGCGGAGTGCGATCGTCTTCGCTCGCGTGCTGCAGTCGGCCGTCGTCGCGACGGTCCAGGCCGTCATCATCCTTGTCGTCGGCCTGTTCCTCGGTGCGACGAACGGGGGTCCGCTCGGCTGGCTCGTGATCATGCTCGCCGCGTTCCTCGTCGCCGCCGGGTTCTCGGGGATCTCCAACGGAATCGCCCTGTTGACGCGACAGGAGGCGACGATGATCGCGGTCGCCAACTTCATCGGGCTGCCGCTGCTCTTCTTCTCGTCGATCCTGATCGCGGCGAGCCTGATTCCCGGCTGGATGGAGACACTCTCGCTCGCCAATCCCGTCGAGTGGGCCGTACGCGCCGCGCGCGCTCAGGCGCTGCCGAACACCGACTGGGGCGAGATCGGCCTCTACCTGGCGCTGCTTGCCTGCTTCACGGCACTGACTGGCGCCTTCGCGACCCGATGTTTCCGGTCGTACCAGCGGACGCTTTAAGCCGGGAGCCGAGCTTCGGCTCGGCGCCGGTCAAAGCGGCTGGGAGGTGGGCCGAACGAGGATCTCGTTCACGTCCACATGCTGCGGCTGCGACAGTGCGTAGAGGACAGCGCGGGCGATGTCGTCGGGCTCGAGCGGCGCCTCCAGCGGCACTTTGGCGAAGAAGGGTGTGTCGACCATGCCGGGTGCGATCACGGTGACCCGGACGCCCGTCCCGTCGAGCTCCTGCCGCGCCGACTCTCCCATCGCGTGCACCGCGTGCTTGGTCGCGGAGTAGAGCGAGCCGGCCATCGCGCGGCGCCCGGCGACGGATCCGGTCAGGAGCAGGTGGCCCTTCGCTTCGATGAGTGCGGGCATCGCAGCCCGGATCGTGAGCGCTGCGCCGTAGACATTCGCGAGCACCATGTCGCGCCAGTGCTCGACCGTGTCTGCGAGGAAGCTGCGCTGCGCACCGAAGCCGGCGTTCGCCCAGGCTGCATCGAGCCGGCCGTAGTGCTCGAGGGCAACGGTGACCGCGGCCTGCTGGTCGGCCCATTCCGTCACATCACACTCGACCGCGACGGCGTGGTCGGGGCCTCCTAGCTCCTCGGCCAACTCCTCGAGCTTGCCAATCGAACGTGCCGCGAGAATCAGGCACCATCCCTCGGCTGCGAGAAGGCGCGCGCTCGCGGCACCGATCCCCGACGACGCACCGGTGATCAGGAGGACGGGATTGCTCTCACTCATGCCGCCGACTCTAGCCCGGATCTTTCATCTGGCGTGATCGTGGGGCGCTCGTCCGGGTCGTCAGGACGTGCGGAGCGTTCCACGCGACACCCGCCCCGCCCGCTGCACGTCGGACAATGGCAACGAAGAACCTTGGCCGCGCCACGGGCGCGTGCGATCATCGCGAGCGTGACGGCGCGGATCGCGATCGCTCGGTTGTCTCCGATCCTGGGCCTGCTCCTCTGCGCGTTGCTGGCGCCGATCGTTGCCCATGCAGCCGCGCGCCCGGACGGCACGGGTGAGGCCGACTGGATCGCGTCACTGTCGGGCTTGCCCGTTCGGCGGACTACGCCAGCTGCCAGAACTCGCCGGTAAGACCCAGCCGGTCGAGAACTTCCTGGTTCAGCTCGCGCGTGTGAGGCCGCCACTTCGGCGGAAGGCGGTCGCTCCACCACGCGAACGCAAGCTCGCTCAGCTTGCCTACGCTGATCGTCGTCCCGGGATTCCGGCCGCCGAGCCAGCGCTCGATGTGCTCTTCCGACCGGAAGAGGTTCATGGCGCTTCAGGTGAAGACGATGTCGTCCCACCAACGGGCCGCGGGAACGAGG
>JANOUB010000182.1:0-1888 GCA_031416615.1 Thermoleophilia bacterium | reverse complement strand
CGGACATCCAACTCCTCGCGGCCGCATCGATCATCGTCGCCTTCCCGGTGCTGATCGTGTACGTCTTCCTCCAGCGACACTTCATCCGCGGCATGGTTTCTGGATCGATGAAAGGCTGAACAGATGGCCTCCGTGACCTACGAGCGCGCGGCAAAGCACTTCGGTGACGTCGTCGCCTTGCACGAGCTCTCGCTCGAGATTCCAGACGGCGAGTTCATGGTGCTCGTCGGCCCCTCCGGCTCCGGCAAGACGACCGGCCTTCGCCTTCTGGCTGGCCTCGAAGGGCTCTCGGGCGGCCACATCCGGATCGGTGACGATGTCGTCGACGACATGGCGCCACGCCGTCGCGACATCGCCATGGTCTTCCAGGACTACGCGCTCTACCCGCAGATGTCCGTCCGCGACAACCTTTCGTTCGGACTCAAGATGGGCAAGGTGCCGCGGGAGGAGATCCGGCGCCGGGTCGACTCGGCAGCGGAGGCGCTCGACATCGGCGAGCTGCTCGCGCGCAAGCCGCGCGAGCTTTCCGGCGGGCAGCGTCAGCGAGTTGCCCTGGGGCGCGCACTCGTGCGTCAGCCCAGGGTGTTCCTCATGGACGAGCCGCTTTCCAACCTTGATGCGAAGCTCCGTGCGCAGACTCGTGGCGAGATCAAGCGGCTGCAGCAGGAGGTGGGCACGACGACGGTGTACGTCACCCACGACCAGGTCGAGGCGATGACCATGGGCGATCGGATAGCTGTAATGAGCCAGGGACGGCTCGAGCAGGTCGGCGACCCGGACACTGTCTACTCCCGGCCGGCAAACACCTTCGTGGCATCGTTCATCGGGAGCCCGTCGATGTCGCTCGTGCCGCTCCATCGTGACGCTGACGAGCTCGTCCGAGGCGACCTTCGCCTTCGACTAGGCCCGGTGGCCGCGGCGTTGCCCGCCGAGGTCATCCTCGGCGTCCGGCCTGAAGCATGTCGGCCGTGGAACGACAAAAGCGGGTATCTCGGTCCATTCGAGGGAAGGGTCGAGTACGTCGAGGCTCTCGGGCGTGAGACGTTCATCGGGGTTGCCGTCGCCGAGGGCGCCCGGTTCGTCGTCGCTGCTGACGGAAGTGCCAGGGTCGCGATCGGTGAGATCGTGCGATTCGGGCTTGTGCCAGAAGGTCTTCACTATTTCGACGCTGCCACGGGCAGCGCTATCCAGACGGTCAGGAGGCTTGATGCGAATTAGAAGCACGTCTGGATGCGGCCCTGCACGCTGCGGATCGCGTCCGCCGAGGGCAACATCAAGGCAACCAGCCTTGACGCCGCCCTCGTCGAACGCGCTCCTTGGTGCAGAACCGCCCCAGCCGCACTCCCAATCCACACCAAGCCTCTAAATGGCCGACGCCGTCGTTCGCCACGTCGTCACCTTCGGTCGCGTCTTGCGCGAGGTGGGTCTCGAGGTCGGTCCCGGTCGCGTCGCGGACGCGCTTCGCGGCGTCGGTGCCGTCGATCTGACCCGCCAGGAGGACGTCTA
The DNA here is from genome assembly GCA_031416615.1 of Thermoleophilia bacterium. GTDB lineage: Bacteria > Actinomycetota > Thermoleophilia > Gaiellales > Gaiellaceae > Gaiella. Next base: position 382 of record JANOUB010000182.1, on the reverse strand, counting down.
CTTCGCTCTGCGGCAGACCCTCGTCTCGCGTCACGACGAGCTCGACCTGTTCGACAGAGCCTTCAACGCGTGGTTCCTGCGCGCGCCTGTGCTGCCACCGGTACGCACGGCTCCTGGTCCGGTGGCCCAGCAGACGGTCGGCGAATCGCTCTCGGACGGTGCCGGCAGCGAGCAGGACGACGAGATGGGTGATCCGCTCGAGCTCGGCGCTTCCGGCCACGAACTGCTCCGCGACAAGGACTTCGCCGAGATGACTCCCGACGAGTACCGGCGCGTCAGGCGTCTGATCGCGGCAATCGCAGGGAATCGTCCGCTCCGCGACTCGCGCCGCCGCCGCTCTGACCCGCGCGGCGACCGCCTCGACATGCGTCGCCTGATCCGG
>JANOUB010000181.1:0-3968 GCA_031416615.1 Thermoleophilia bacterium | reverse complement strand
GTCGGCCACGACCCCCGCTCGCTGCCCGAGGGAGTCGAGGCGCGCTCCGTCTCGGGCGCGGAGCTCGTCGACCTGTACCGCCGTGCCGCCTGCCTCGTCTTCCCGAGCCTCTACGAGGGATTCGGCCTGCCGCCCGTCGAGGCGATGGCGTGCGGCTGTCCTGTCGCCGCAGCCGCAGCCGGCTCACTACCGGAGGTGTGCGGCGACGCGGCCGTGCTGTTCGACCCGCTCGACCCGGAGGCGATCGCTGCGGGCGTCGACGAGGCCCTCGCTCGCTCTGCCGAGCTCAGCGAGCGAGGCCTGGAGCGGGCGGCGACGTTCACGTGGGACGAGACTGCCCGCGCTCATGACCGGATCTACGCCACGTTCTCCTGAGGTCGGAGGCGATCGAGCTCGGCATCGACAAGGAGGGCGACAAGCCCGTCGAAGTCGACGCTCGGCTGCCACCCGAGGCGCTCCCGCGCACGCGTCGGATCCCCGACGAGATGGTGGAGCTCCGCCGTCCCCCGCCGGAGCGACGGGTCGCTGCGGACATGGTTACGCCAGTCGAGGCCGACCCTCGCGAACGCCAACTCGACGAGATCCTGCACGGAGTGGCTCTCGCCGGTCGCGACGACGTAGTCGGCGGGCTCGTCCTGTTGGAGCATGAGCCACATCGCATTGACGTAATCCTTCGCATACCCCCAGTCGCGGCGGGAGTCGAGGTCGCCGAGGAGGAGCTCCTGCTCGAGCCCGAGAGAGATCGCCGCTGCGAAGTACGCCACCTTGCGAGGGAGGAAGTCGAGCGGGCGCCGAGGCGATTCGTGGTTGTAGAGGATCCCGCAACAGCAGTACATGCCATAGCGACGCCGGTAGCTGTGCGCGATGAAGTGGCCGTACGCCTTTGCGACACCGTAGGGGGTGAGCGGGCTCAGCCGCGTGCTCTCCGTCTGCGGCGTCTCCGTCGGCTCGCCGAAGATCTCGCTCGACGACGCCTGATAGACGCGGATCGTAGGATCGACCTCACGGACAGCCTCGAGCAGCGACGTGACACCGACCGCCGCATGCGTGGCTGTCCGAACCGGTTCGTCCCACGAGCGCGGCACGAACGACGGCGAGGCGAGATTGTAGATCTCGCGCACACCACTCGTCCTGATCGCCGCCGCGACGGACGCCTGATCGAGCAGATCGGCGGCGATGATGCCGACCGAGCCGGCGGGATGCGCCAGGTTCTCGTACTCCGCGACGGGACGACGAACGATCCCCCAGACCTCATGCCCCTGCGCCAGCAACAGCTCGGCGAGGTACGACCCATCCTGGCCACCCACCCCGGTGATGAGGGCGCGTCGGGGCGTGGTCACAACGCTTCGTCGGGGCGCTGTCGCACGAAGTGCGCAATCGTGCCGGCTCCGCGAGCAGCAACGAAGGAGCTTTCGTGGGCAACCTCCGCAACCGCGCGCTGGACACCGGGGTAGACGTTCCCGTAACTCCTCGTGTCGATTGCGTCGTGGACGAGCAGATGGCCGCCTTCCCGGACGTGCGCGCCCCAGCGCTCGACATCCGCCTTCGCCCCTTCGTACGAATGGTCGCCGTCGATGAAGAGCACGTCGAAAGGGCCGGGTGGGATGTCGACCGTGCGTGAATCGCCGATCACAAGGTTCACGCCGTCATCCACCCCGAGCCGTTGCAGCGCAGCGGCCAACTCGGCATCGAGGTCGGCACCGACGAGATCCGGCCGCGCGGGGATGTGAAGATCGTACGACCACAGTGTCGATCCGGCCGCCATCGCCGCTGCCATCAGCAGCGTGCTGCCGCCCTTGAAGCGACCGATCTCGACGATCGTGGCCGTCCCGGCATCGCGCACCAGGCGATAGAGGAGCGCAGCCTCATCGAACCGGAGCGACGCGACTCCGTGGTCGAGCTGGCTGCTCGTGAAGAGGAAGTCGAGGTCCTCGAACCCGCGCACCGTCGTCGGCCAGGCGGCAACGTCGCCGAAGCGCTCCGCCCGGCGATCGGGAGCCGTGGCAGCGTGTAGCACGTGCTTCCCGGGCGTCGTGCGAACGGAGGCCGCGACGGCACGCTTGATCGCATCTCTGATCACCGGCAACGGTATACCGCCAATTCGAACGTCCTGCGGCGGTCGGACTTCACCTGCGGCTGAAGAGGAGCCGGATGACGTCCCCGCCGGGCCCGCGGCGTTCCCGCGCGAGCAAACCGAACGCGGGACCGAGCGGAACGAGCAGCGGGAACGTGCGGGCGTAGGCGGCGTTCAGGTTGGGCTGTAACCGCACCACGGAGGACTCGACGAGCTCGAGCTCGGGGACACGCGCGGTGAGGCTCGCGACGGCGGCGTCGTCGTACCAGCGTTGGAAGAACGCGCGCCCGAGGGCGTCCCGCTCACCATGATCGACGTAAGCGGGCGCCTCTCGGTACTGGACGTATGCCTCCGGCGCGTACGGCAGCGTGATCGCGATTCGCCCGCCGGGCCGGACGCATCGCACGAGCTCGCCGAGCGCTGCGGCATCACCACCGTCGCCCGCGACGTGCTCGAGCACCGAGATGCTCGTGGCATGGTCGAAGCTTTCGTCCTCGAACGGCATCGCCCGCCCGTCGCCGACGACGAATGTCAGATTCGAGTCGTTCTCGGCAAGCCGGCGCCACACCTCGATCTCGGACTCGAGCTGGTCGAGCGTCGTCACGCGCATGCCGCGCCGCGCCAGCGTGACGGCAAGGAGCTTCGGGCTGGCAAGGTCGAGCACCGTCTGACCCGCGAACGCGCCGAGCCGGCCGAGAGCCCAGGGTAGCTCGAGGTACCTGCTCGGATCGAGCGGGACGACGAGCCGGATCACGGCCTCGCGCGCGTACCCGTGGTGCCGGAGGTGACCGACGCCGAGCTGGAGGCTCGTTCGATACAGCTCGCTCCAACCGCGCATCGAAGAATCCTAGCCGGGCCGCGGGCCGAGACGGCCTCGGCGGAAGTCGCGCCAGGCGTCACGTACGGCCCGCAGGCCGTCGCGGCGGCGGCCCGAGCGCAGCGCCTGCGCAGCGCACGCTGCGACGGCCTCGAGGCGTCGGAGCCCCGTCGGAACGGCTCCGAGCGGAGCCCAACGCTCTGCCACGACGAGCGAGTTCCGCAGGGAGTAGTAGATCGACGTGGGCGACGACTCGCCGCCGGATGACGCCGACACGGCGTGGCGAACGACGCTCGCGGGGACGACGAGAGAGTGCAGCCCCGCCCTCTGGGCCCGTAGCGACCAGTCCGTGTCCTCCGCGTAGGCGAAAAGGTCCTCGTCGAACAGGCCGACGCGCTCCGAGACGTCGACTGTGAACAGCATCGCGCCGCCGCAGGCGCGGTCGGTGGGGTACGGAGGGACGGTCGACGGCAGCGGCGGCTGCCCGTACCCGACGTTGCGGCCATTGTGGCCACGACGCCGGTTGAACGGTGCGCCCGCGTACCAGATGCGCGGCGGCTCTCCCGCGAACAGAATCTGCGCGCAGGCTGCGGCCGACGACGGATCGCCCTCGCTAGCAGAGACGAGAGGCTCGACGAAGCCCGGTTCGACCTCCATGTCGTTGTTGAGCAGGACGACGGCTTCGGCTCCGTCCGCAAAGGCCGCGCGGATCCCGGCGTTCATCCCGCCTGCGAAGCCGAGGTTCTGTCCCAGCCGCACGAGGGCCACGTCGGGATGCTCGGCTGCGACGGCATCGGCGCTGCCGTCGCTCGAGCCGTTGTCGACCACGACGATGGAGAACGGCCGGTAGGTCACCTGTCGGAGCGAGCGCAGGCACGCGAGCGTGTGCTCGCGCCCGTTCCAGGAGAGGACGATGGCCATGACGCGCAGGGAACCGTTCACCCCAGGGTCCTGAGATAGCGCCAGGCGTCGAGGAAACCGGCCGGCCGCACGACCGCGAGAAGTGCGACGTACACGCCGAGGCCGACGGCGGCGGCGGCAACTGCCGGGAGCAGAAGCCCTGCCGGCAGATATGCG
>JANOUB010000180.1:0-3606 GCA_031416615.1 Thermoleophilia bacterium | reverse complement strand
CCGTCACACTCGATCTGCGCACCTCGGACGTCTCGACGATCGAGGCGGCAATACGCGCCACGGTCGCTGACCAGAGGCCCGACGTCGTGCTCGTCTACGGCGACACGAACTCGACCCTGGCCGGGGCGCGGGCCGGCGGCGGGCGGCCGGTCGCGCACGTCGAGGCCGGACTGCGCAGCGGCGACCTGACGATGCCGGAGGAGCGCAACCGGATCGAGGTCGACCGTGTCTCGGCGTTCCTGTTCGCCCCCGACGAGCGCTCGGGCACGATCCTCCGGGCCGAGGGCGTTGCGGGCGAGATCCACGTCGTCGGCGACGTGATGGCCGACGCTGCCGCGCGGTTCGCGCCCCTCGCCCGCGAGCGGTCCCGCATTCTCGACAAGCTCGGCCTCCTGCCGCGCGCGTTCGTCCTCGCAACCGTTCATCGCGAGGCCAACGTGCAGCCCGACCGCCTGCGCCGGATCGTCGCGGGCCTGGGACGCTCACCGTTCCCGGTCGTGCTTCCGGCCCATCCGCGCACGCGCAGCGTGCTCGCCGCGCACGCCATCGAGGTGCCACCGTCGATCACGATGATCGAGCCGCTCGGCTACCTCGACTTCGCGGCGCTTGCCTCACAGGCGGCCGTGATCGCGACCGACTCGGGTGGCCTCCAGAAAGAGGCGTACTGGTACGGGGTTCCCTGCGTGACGATGCGGCCCTCGACAGAGTGGATCGACACGGTGAGCGCCGGAGCGAACGTGCTCGTCGACGACGACCCCGAACGCATCGCAGCCGCCATCGCCCAGGCAAAGATGCCGACTGAGCGACCTGTTCTGTACGGCGACGGCCACGCCTCGGAACGAATCGCGACCGTGCTCAGCGGTACGATGGCGCGCTGTGCAACGTGATGTCGCAATCATCGGTGCGGGCTACGTCGGCGTGCCGCTCGCCCAGGTATTCGCCGACGCGGGGCGTTCCGTCCTGCTCGTCGACGTCAACGCCGAGCGCGTCGCGCAGCTCAACCGCGGTGAGAGCTACATCGAGGATGTCCCGAGCGCGAAACTGAAGCAGCTCGTCGAGGAACGGAGATTGCGCGCGACGACCGATTACGATGAGTTGCGCGAGGCCGACGCGATCCTGATCGCGCTGCCGACGCCGCTCTCGAAACAACGGGAGCCCGATCTCTCGATCGTGCTGTCGGCGACCGAGCAGATCGCGACCCGGCTGCGCCCGGGCCACCTCGTCGTGCTCGAGTCGACGACGTATCCCGGCACGACGCGCGACGAGGTGCTGCCGATCCTCGAGCGCGGCTCGGGCCTGATCGCAGGCGTCGACTTCCATCTTGCCTTCTCGCCGGAGCGTGTCGATCCGGGCCGGATCGACCACACGACGAAGACCGTGCCAAAGGTCGTGGGCGGCATCAACCAGGCCTCAACCGAGGCTGCGGCGGCGCTGTACGGCAGCGCCATCGACAGCATCCATCGTGTCTCCACACCCGAGGCGGCCGAGCTGACGAAGCTGCTCGAGAACATCTTCCGTTCGGTCAACATCGCGCTCGTCAACGAGCTCGCGCAGCTGTGCGACCGGATGGGGATCGACATCTGGGAGGTCGTCGACGCCGCCGCGACGAAGCCGTTTGGCTTCATGCGCTTCGAGCCGGGGCCCGGCCTCGGCGGCCACTGCATTCCGATCGATCCGTTCTACCTGACCTGGAAGGCACGCGAGTTCGACTTCTCGACCCGGTTCATCGAGCTTGCCGGCGAGGTCAACCAGAACATGCCGTACTACTGCCGCTCACGTGTCTCGCAGGCGTTGAACCACGGTGCCGGCAAGTCGCTCAAGGGCTCGCGGATCCTCGTGCTCGGGGTTGCCTACAAGGCCGATATCTCCGACATGCGCGAGTCGCCCGCCGTGAAACTGATCGAGCTGCTGCAGAACGCCGGTGCAGAGGTGTCCTACCACGACCCGCACGTCCCCTCCTTCCAGGAGCACGGCACCGAACTCGTCTCGCAGCCACTCGAGCCGGGAGCCTACGACGCAGTCGTGATCGCCACGGCCCACACGAGCATCGACTACGCCCGGCTCGTCGCCGACGCCAACCTCGTCATCGACTTGCGGAACGCGGTCGGCCGCCACGGCATCGTCGACGAGAAGGTCTGGAAGCTGTGATCCGCGTCGCCCATGCGGGCGTCGGCGGCTGGGGCAAGAACGTCGTACGGGTCGTCGGGGAGCTCGCGGAGCTCGCCTGGGTCGTCGATACCGACGCAGCGCGGCAGGCGGAATATGCGGCGCGCTATCCGCAGGCGCGCGTCACAGGCTCGTTCGAGGAGGCACTCGCAGACGACACGGTCGATGCGGTAGCGATCGCGACGCCGGTGCCGACGCACTACGCGCTGGCGAAACAGGCGCTCGAAGCGGGCAAGCACGTCTTCGTGGAAAAGCCGCCGGCGATGCGCGGCGAGGAGATGGAGGAGCTCGTCGCCCTCGCCCGCGCGGGCGACCGCGTCCTGATGCCCGGGCATCTGCTCCTCTACCACCCGGGGTTGCGCAAGGTGAAGGAGCTCGTCGACGCCGGCGAGCTCGGCGACGTTGCCTGCGTCTACGGCAATCGCCAGAACCTCGGAGTGATCCGCTCGAACGAGAACGCGCTCTGGTCGCTCGGTGTCCATGATCTCTCGGTGATCCTGTGGCTCCTCGGCGAAGAGCCGAGCGAGGCGGTCGCGCACGGTGTCGACTACCTCCAGAAGGGAATCGAGGACGTCGTCTTCTGCTTCCTCCGCTTCCCGTCGGGCAAGATCGCTCACATGCACCTCTCGTGGCTCGATCCCCACAAGATGCGGAAGATGACGGTTGTCGGACGGGAGAAGATGGTGGTCTTCGACGACATGGAGCTCGAGCGCAAGGTGACGGTGTACGAGAAGGGACCGTGGGAGCCCGCTCAGACCTACGGCGAATGGCGCACCCGTACCGGCGACATCTTCAGCCCCAAAATCGCAAACGACGAGCCGCTGCGGCTCGAGCTGCAGCACTTCCTCCGGCTCGTCGCTGAGGGGCCCGGCGATCACCGGGAGGCGACCGACGGGCTCGCCGTCGTGCGCACGCTCGACCGGCTAACGACGTCGCTCCGCACGGGCGCACCGGCATGAGTTCCGCCGAGGTCCACCCGAGTGCGATCGTCTACCCCGGCACGGTGCTCGGCGAGGACGTCAAGGTGCTGGAGAATGCCGTCGTCGGCAAGCAGCCGACATTGTCGCCGCGCTCGACCGCGAAGCGCGAGCCGCTGCCGCCGGCCGTGCTCGGCGCGGGCACGATCGTCTCCACCGGGGCCATCGTCTTCGCCGGCACGACGGTTGGCGACCGCGTCATCCTCGGTGACCAGTCGTGCGTGCGCGAGCGGGTGCAGATCGGCGACGACGTCGTCGTCGGCCGCGGCTCCCTCGTCGAAAACGACACCACGATCGGGGCGATGACGAAGATCCAGGCGGAGGCCTACATCACCGCCTACTCGACGCTCGAGGACAACGTCTTCATCGCTCCCTGCGTCGTGACGACGAACGACGACTGGATGGGGCGCACGGAAGCGCGGTTCGGGAACATCAAGGGCCCGACGATCCGCCGTGGCGCCCG
>JANOUB010000179.1:0-23059 GCA_031416615.1 Thermoleophilia bacterium | reverse complement strand
GATGATGACGAAGACGAACACGTTGTCGATCGACAGGCTCCTCTCGACGAGGTAGCCGGCGAAGTATTCGCCGCCGTACTGCCCACCCGCCTGAGCCTGGAGGACGACCCCGAACGCCATCGCCACCGCGAGGTAGAACAGCGACCAGGCAGCCGCCTCCCGGAACCCAACCCTGTGCGGCCGCAGCGTTGCCATCACCAGGTCTACGCCGAGCAGCACCACGATCAGGCCGATCATGATCGCCCAGCCGAGGGTTCCGATCTCCAACATGCGAATCTCCGATCTCACGCCCACTCCGCTTCGCAGAGTCGGCATCGCCGTACAAACAGTGTCAGGGGCGTCCCCGACTCTCCGACCGAGCTTTCGGTGAGCCGGTTCAGCCGGTGTCGCCGGAGGGTCTTGAACTTCCTCTCCGGGCGGGCCGGCTTAGTTGAGTATAGGTGCCCCCCACGGGCGTTGACGAAGAGGCCTGACCTCCGGCGGAGGGCTGACGGCGTTCGTCTGTCACGCGGGCGAGTACGGTGAGCAGTTCGCCGACCCGGTGATCCTGCGCGATCGGGTGGCGGAACGGGAGGTCTGAGTGCACCTCGTAGCGGTTACGTCGTCCGACGCGCGTGCGGGTGACGTAGCCAGCGTCGACGAGGTCGCCGACGATGCTCTGAGCGGCTCTCAGCGTGATGCCGACGCGATCCGCGATGTCCTGAATGCGGATGCCGGAATCCTGTGCAATGCAGACGAGCGTGTGGGCATGGTTGGTGAGGAACTTCCAGGTGCGCCGAACGTCTTCTTCAGAGGAACTCGACATCGTGCATCATCACACCTCTCGTCGACGATCAGGTTAGTAATATACGTATATAAACACACGCAAGCAGTTTCTGCTATACATAACTTCACCGGAGGGGAGTATCCCCACGGGCTCCGTCGTCAGTACGGCCGAAATGGCCCGGCGGAGCCGGCCCCAAAGCGGGGCGGAGAGACCTCCGGCTTGTGAAGGTGCCCACCCACGAGCCGGAGGCAAGCCATGAAGTTCCCCGTCTGCGAGAACGCCGAGCTTGTGCTCGCCGACTGCGAGAGCGTTGAGATCGACCACTGCCCCACCTGCCGGGGCGTGTGGCTCGACCGCGGCGAGCTCGACACGTTCATCGACGTCGGCTGATGCAGCAGGTCAGCGCAACCAGGAGCGAGCTGCTCGCACGGCGCGCGCAGATAGCGCTCGCCGTCCAGGGCCGGGAGCTGCTGAAGGAGAAGCGGAGCGCGCTACTGCGCGAGTTCAACCGGCTCGGCGCCTCGGTGCTGGAGGCGATGCAGGCGCTCGAACGGGGCGCGACCGACGCCGGCCGCCTGCTCGGCGACGCCGTCGCAGCGCACGGACCCGAGCAGGTGCACTCGGCCGCGCTCGCAGCCGAGGGAGAGGTCAAGCTTGCCCTGCTCACCCGTAGCGTCGCGGGCGTGGCGATCGTCGAGATCGAGAAGGAGGCGGTCGCGCGACCGCGCACCGGTCGCGGGTACAGCCTCGCAGCGACCACCGCACGCATCGACGCAGCCGCCGAGAGCTTCGAGGCGCTGCTGGACGCGCTGCTCGAGGTGGCGGCACTCGAGCTCTCGCTGAGGCGGCTCGCCGACGAGATCAAGCGGACAACGCGCCGTGTGAACGCACTGGAGCACGTCGTCGTGCCCCGGCTCGAGGCCGAGCGCGCCTCGATCGCGCTCGTCCTCGAGGAGCGCGAACTCGAAGGCCGCATCAGGCTGCTGCGCGCACGACCCAAGGCCGAGGATGGAAGGAGGGCCGCGTGACCGGGCAGAACGGACGCGCCGAGGACGCTGGAACGCTCGACGCGGTGAGGCGGCTCGAGCAGGCGCTCGCGGGACACACGGACGCGAATGAACTGGCCGCAGCGCGCCTCGCGGTCGCGCGCGGCGAAGCCGACGGCATCCTCGCCGCCGCCCGTGCGGCAGGCACGGAGGAGGGCCGGCGGTGCGTGGCGGCGCTCCTGGCCCAGGCCGCGGCGGAGGCCGACGCGATCCGGGCGGGCGGGCGGGCTGAGGCGCAAGAGCTCCGGGAGCGCGTGCTGGCCGAGCGCGACGGCCTCGTCACCGAGCTTGCCGCGATCGTTACCGCAGAGCAGGCGTAGGCGGTGTTGGCGCCGATGACGAAGGTCCAGGTCGTCGGGCAGAGGCGCAAGCTCGAGCGTGCCCTCGAGGAGCTCCACGGGCTCGGGCTCGTCGAGCTCGCCGACGCGTCGGGCGCGCCGCTCACAAAGCCGCTCGGCGGTGACGAGCGCCGCGACGAGCTCCGTTTCCTCCTGGCGGAGACGGACGCGGTGCTCGGGCTGCTCCCGGCTGCCGCCCTCCCGTCGGGCGACCCGGTGCCCGGCGCGGTCGACACCGCCGCGCTCCGTGGCGAGCTCGCCCGGCTCGCGCCGGACATCGAGGCGCTGACCGGTCGCCTGGACGAGCTGCGCGACGAGCTCGTGGTGCTGCCGCGCTACCTCGAGCCGCTTCGACGGCTCCTGCCGCTCGTTCCCGAGCTCGCCGACCTCGACGACGATCAGCTCGCGCTGCTTCGCCTGGATACAGTCGCGCTCGTCTTGAACACCGACGACGATCGGCTCGTCGGGACGCTGCGCGACGAGCTCGCCGAGGCGATCGGCGCCCGCTTCGAGCTCGTGTCAACGCACGTCGACGAGGGAGCGATCGGCTGCGTCGTCATCTTCCCGCACAGCGTCACCGAGGAGGTGCATCGACTCCTGGGCAGCGAGCACGTCCGGCAGGTCGCGCTGCCCGAGGCGTTCGCGCGTCTCTCGCTGCGCGCGTCGGTTGGTGCGATGGAGCGCCGCCTGGCCGAGTTGCCCGCAGCCCTCGCCACGGCCGAGTCGGAGCTCCACGCGCTCGTCGAGCCGCACGCCGGGCGCCTACGCACGCTGCGCGCCGGCATGGCGGCGGAGCTCGAGCAGCTCGACGCCGTCGAGCTGCTCGGGGCGACCCAGCGGGCCTTCATGGCCATTTGCTGGGTGCCGACGCGCGAGTTCGACCGTCTGCGGAGCGAGCTGAACGCGCGGCTCGGCCCGGAGGTGGTCGTCGAGGAGCTCGCGACCTCTGCGCGTGACCCGGAGACACCGGTGCTGCTGCACAACCCGCGGGCGGCGCGCCCGTTCGAGTTCTTCGTACGCTTCCTCGACCTGCCGCGGGCAGGATCGCTCGACCCGACGGTCCTGACGGCGCTCTTCCTGCCGCTCATGTTCGGGGTGATGGTCGGCGACGTCGCCTACGGCGCCATCCTGCTCGTACTCGCGCTCGCGGCCCGCCGCCGCTTCGCCGCACGCTCAGCCGTCCTCTCCGACCTCTCCTGGGTGCTGCTCGCCGGGGCGGTCTGGTCGATCGTCTTCGGCGTCCTCTTCGGGGAGCTCTTCGGCGACTTGGGCAAGCGGCTGTGGGGCGACTGGGCGGTATGGATGTACCGGCCTGGAGCGGAAGCGCTCGAGCCGCTGCTCCTCTTCGCGATCGGCATCGGCGCCGCCCACGTCGTCCTCGGCGTCCTGCTCGGCGCCTGGCAGGCGGCCCGGTTCCGCGAGCACCGCACCCTGCTCGACAAGGTCGGCACCCTGCTCGTCCTCGGGGGCGTGTTCGGCCTCGCCGGCTGGGCGGCCAACCACCTGCCCGGCGAGGTCTTGACGCCGGCGGTCGGCGCCATCGTCGTCGGCCTCGTGCTCGTCATGTCGTTGCACGGCGCCCTCGGGATGGTGATGGGCCCGCTCGAGCTGATCGGGACGCTCGGGAACGTGCTCTCGTACCTGCGTCTGGCCGCGGTCGGGCTCGCCTCCGCCTACCTGGCGATCGTCGCGAACGAGCTCGGCAGCGCCGGCCCGATCTGGATGGGGCTCCTGATCGCCGCGTTCTTCCACGCACTTAACCTCGCGCTCGCAGCATTCAGCCCGATGATCCAGGCGCTCCGCCTTCACTACGTGGAGTTTTTCAGCAAGTTCGTGATCGGCGGCGGCCGGCCGTTCCGGCCCTTCGGGTGGCGGCCGGAGAACACCCCGGCTCAATCGCCGCCCTCACCAAGAAGGAGATGAAGACGATGCAAGCAGGACTGATTGCAATCGGAGCCGGCCTCGCGGTCGGGCTCTCCGCACTCGCAACCGGGCTCGCCCAGGCACGGATCGGCGCGGCGGCAATGGGCGTGATCGCCGAGAAGCCGGAGCTGACCGGACGCGCGATCCTGATGGTCGCCATCCCCGAGACGCTCGTCATTCTGGGCTTCGCGGTGGCCGCGATGACGATCGTGCTGCTCTAACGATGCCGCTTGCCGACCTACTGCAAGCGATCGAGGCCGAGGCCGACGAGGAACTCGTTCGGCTCGAGCGCGAGACGGCGACGGAGGCCGAGGAGCTCGTCGAGAGTGCGCGCTCCGAGGCGCGCGCTCTCTCGGCCGAGCTGGCCGCCGCACCTGAGCCGGCGGCGCACCGGGAGGCGGAGCGGGCAACAGCGCTCGCCCGCCTCGACGCCGCCGCCGGCCTCCGGGAGGCACGGGAGGAGGCGTTCGCCTCGGTCCTCGACGGCGTGCGCGCCGAGCTCTCGACTCTGCGCCATAGCGGGCGCTACCCGGAGCTGCTGAGGGCGCTCGTCGCCGAGAGCCGAGCGGCCCTGCCCGCCGCCGCCGTGCTCCGCGTCGACCCGAGAGACGCCGAGCTCGCCCGGCCGCTCGCGGGGGGGCTCCGGCTCGAGCCGGAGCTCGAGACGTGGGGCGGCGTCGAGCTTGGAAGCGACGACGGCCGGATCGTGCGGAACACGCTCGAGGAGCGGCTCGCGAACGCAGAGCCGCTCCTTCGCCTCTGTTTCGCCGACCGGCTTGCCCGCAGCGCAGAGTCGCCGGCGGAGGCGACGCGATGAGGCTGCTCGCGCGCGCGGACTTCGCCTACGGCAACGCGCGCCTGCGCGCCCGCAAGGGTGACCTTCTCCAGGAGAGCGACTACGAGCGCCTCGTGGGCAAGGACGTCGAGGCGCTCCTCGGTGCGCTCGACGCGACGCCATACGCGCCGGACGTCGAGGCGGCACTGACGCGCCACCACGGTGTGCGGCGCCTCCACGAGGCGATCAGGCTCCACCTCGCTCGCTCCCTCGAGGAGATGCGCTCCTTCTATACCGGCTCCGCGCGTGAGCTGGTCGACCTGCTGCTTTCGCGCTACGACGTCCAGAACGTCGTCGCGCTCCTCCGCGCGCAGGCCGGCCACTCGCGTCCGCCCGAGGAGGCGCTCCTCGGCGTCGTCCCCGTCGGCTGGCTGAGCGAGCCGCTCGCGCGCGAGATCCTCCGCCAGCATGAGCCCGCCCGAGCGGTCGCGCTGCTCGCCCGCTGGACGCCCGACGCCGCCCAGGCGCGCGCGCTCCGCACCGCTTTCGCCGAGTACGAGCGCAGCGACGATCTCGCGGCCTTCGAGCGCGCGGTCGTCGCCGACCACGTCGCCCGGCTCGCCGAGGCGCTCGAGCAGGCGGGCCCGGACGGCGAGACGCTGCTGCGGTTCGCCCACAGGGAGATCGATCAGCAAAACCTGCTCGTCGCCCTCCGCCTGCGGAGCGCGCTCGAGCGAGGTGAGGTGACGGAGCTCGAGCTCGACCGCGAGCTGCTCCCCGGCGGTCTGGTCGCGGCCGGCTCGCTGGACGCGGCCGTGCGCGGCCCGGAGGCGGTCTCGGATCTCGCCGAGCTCGGCGGCGAGGCGTGGCGGGCGCCGCTCGCCCGCTGGGCGACAACCGGCGACCTCGTCGCCCTGGAGCGAGAGCTCGAGCAGCGCTGGGTCGCAGACGCGACCGCGCTCTTCGCCACAGGAGACCCGCTCTCGATCGACGTGCCGCTCGCGTTCTCGGTGGCGAAGCACACGGAGGCGCGGAACCTGCGCTTCCTCGCCGAGGCGGCCGCCGGCCACGGCGACCCGGAGCTCGTTCGGCGCGAGCTGCTCACGGGAGCGCGGGCGTGAGCCGCCTGCTCGTCCTGACGACGCCCGAACTCGCTCCCGGCTACCGCCTTGCCGGCGCCTCGGCGCTTGATGTCTCCTCGCCTGAAGAAGCGTCGGCCCGGCTCGAGGAGCTTCTCCTGCACGAACGGGGCGTCGTCGCCGTCCACGAGCCGTACTTCCACGCGCTCGACCGGACACTGCGAGCGCGGCTCGACGCGCTGCGCGCGCCACTCGTCGTGCCGCTGCCCGCAGGCACGAGCGCCGAGGGCGCCGGCGAGCGGCGGGACCGCCTGCTGCAGATGCTCTGGCAGGCGGTCGGCTATGAGATCACGTTCGACAGCGAAGGGAGCAGGAAATGAACGCAGAAGCGCTACTCGAGAGCCCGCTCGCGACCGGGGAGATCTGGAGTGTCGCCGGCCCCGTCGTCGTGGCGCGCGACATCCCCGGCGTGCGGCTCTACAACGTCGTCCGCGTGGGCGAGGCCGCGCTGCCCGGTGAGGTGATCCGCCTCGACGGCGACCGGGCCACGATCCAGGTGTACGAGGACACCGCTGGACTGCGGCCCGGCGAGCCCGTCGTGGACACGGGCCGGCCGCTCGAGGTCGAACTCGGCCCCGGCCTCCTCGGCCGCATCTTCGACGGCACCCAGCGGCCGCTGGAGGTGCTCGCCCGTGCCGGCGACGACCCGTTCGGGCGGCCGATGCTCCCGCGCGGCGTGAACGTGCCGGCGCTCGACCGCGAGCGAGCCTGGCCGTTCGAGCCGCGCGTCGCCGAGGGCGACGCCGTCGAGCCCGGGGATGTGCTCGGCGTCGTCGCCGAGACCGCTGCGCTCGAGCACCGGATCCTCGTCCCGCTCGGCACGCGCGGCACCGTCACGGGTGTCCGTTCCGGGCCGGCCCGCCTCGACGAGCCGGTCGTCTGGATCGAGGGCGAGCCTGTGACGCTGCTGCAACGCTGGGCGGTACGCGAGCCGCGGCCGTTCGGGCGCCGCCTCGAGGCCACGACGCCGCTTGTCACGGGGCAGCGGGCGATCGACCTCCTCTTCCCGATCGCGCGCGGCGGCGCCGCGACGATCCCCGGCGGTTTCGGCACCGGCAAGACGGTGCTCGAGCAGTCACTCGCCAAGTGGGCGCACGCCGATGTCGTCGTCTACGTCGGCTGCGGCGAGCGCGGCAACGAACTGACGGAGGTGCTCGAGGAGTTCCCCGAGCTCGTCGACCCGCGCACCGGCGCCTCGCTGATGGAGCGGACGATCCTGATCGCCAACACCTCGAACATGCCCGTCGCCGCGCGCGAGGCGTCGATCTACACCGGGATCACGATCGCCGAGTACTTCCGCGACCAGGGCTACGACGTCGCGCTGATGGCCGACTCGACGAGCCGCTGGGGCGAGGCACTACGCGAGGTCTCCGGCCGCCTCGAGGAGATGCCCGCCGAGGAGGGTTACCCCGCCTACCTCTCCTCGCGGCTCGCCGAGTTCTACGAGCGGGCCGGGGCCGTGCGCTGCCTCGGCTCGGACGAACACAACGGCTCTGTCACGATCGTTGGCGCCGTCTCGCCGGCCGGCGGCGACTTCTCCGAGCCGATCACCCAGCACTCGCTCCGGCTTGCCGGAACCTTCTGGGCGCTCGACACGAGCCTCGCCCGCGCCCGCCACTTCCCGGCGATCGACTGGAACCGCAGCTACACGCTCTACGACCTGACCGACTGGTTCGCGCTCGAGGTCGGCGATGACTGGGAGGAGCATCGCGCCTGGACCCGCGAGCTGCTCGGGGAAGAAAGCCAGCTGCTCGAGATCGTGCAACTGCTCGGCGCCGATTCACTCGCTCCGCCCCAGCAGATCGTCCTGCGCACGGGACGCCTGCTGCGAGAGGACTTCCTCCAACAGTCGGCCTTCGACGAGCGTGACGCCTACTGCGCCCTGCCCAAGCAGCTCGCGATGCTGCGGGTGATCCGCCGCGCGCACAAGGCGCTCGGCGCGGCCCTGGAACGCGGCGTAGGGGCCGAGGACGCGGGCCGCGCACCGGTCCTCGCCGAGGTGGCGCGCATGCGCGACTGGCCGCCGGAGGAAGCGGAGGCTCTGGCTGAAGCCCTGGTCGAGCGAATCGAACGCGAGCTGGAGGAGATCGTATGAGCAGGCTGTACACGATCGAGCAGCGCACCGTCAATTACGTCTCCGGGCCGCTACTCGTGGCCGACCGCACGGCGGGCGTCGGCTACGGCGAGCTTGTCGAGGTCGTCACTCCGACCGGGCAGCGGCGGCGCGGCCAGGTGCTCGAGGTCGAGGGCGACCGGATGATCGTCCAGGTGCTCGGCGGCACGCGCGGGCTCGACATTGCCTCGACGTCCGTGCTCGTGCGCGCGGAGGCGGCCCGCCTGACGGTGGGGCTAGACCTCGTCGGACGGATCCTCGATGGCAGCGGTCGCCCGATCGACGGCGGCCCGCCACTCCTCCCGGAGGGCGAGCGCGACCTGAACGGGCTGCCGCTGAACCCGGTCGCCCGTGCCCATCCGTCCGATTTCATCGAGACGGGGATCTCGGCGATCGACGGCCTCCACACGCTCGTCCGCGGGCAGAAGCTGCCCATCTTCTCCGGCTTTGGCCTGCCGGGCCTCGAGCTCGCCGCCACGATCGCCGAGAATGCGCGAGTTCACAACAGCGACGCGGGCTTCGTCGTGGTCTTCGCCGCCATCGGCGTCACCGACCGCGAGGCGGCGTTCCTGCGGCGCCGCTTCGCCGAGGGCGCTGCGCTGGAGCGGGCCGTTCTCTTCCTCAACCTGGCCGCCGAGCCGACGGTCGAGCGGCTCACCTGCCCGCGAGCTGCGCTGACCGCGGCCGAGTACCTCGCCTTCGAGCGCGGGCTCGACGTGCTCGTCGTGCTCGTCGACATGACCAACTACTGCGAGGCGCTCCGCGAGGTCGCCGCTGCGCGCGAGGAGATTCCCGGCCGCCGCGGCTATCCCGGCTACATGTACACCGACCTCGCCTCGCTCTACGAGCGGGCCGGGCGGATCCGCGGTCGGGCGGGGTCGGTGACGCAGCTGCCGATCCTGTCGATGCCCGACGACGACGTCACGCACCCGATCCCCGATCTCACCGGGTACATCACCGAGGGGCAGATCGTGCTCTCGCGCGAGCTCGACCGCCGCGGGATCACCCCCCCGATCGACGTGCTGCCCTCGCTGAGCCGGCTGATGAACGCGGGCATAGGCGCCGGAAAAACACGCGCCGACCACCGCGGCGTCGCCGACCAGTTGTACGCGTTCCTCGCCCGCGGGCGCGAGCTGCGCCGGCTCGTCTCGATCGTCGGCGAGCAGGCGCTCTCCGACGACGACCGGAACACCCTCGCCTTCGCCGACGAGTTCGAGCGACGCTTCGTCGGCCAGGGCAGCGAGCGGCGCTCGATCGAGGAGACGCTCGAGCTTGCCTGGGAACTGCTCGCGCGCTTCCCCGCCGCTGACCTCAAGCGGATCAAGCCGGAATTCGTCGAGCGCTACGCGCGGCCGGTCGCCTCGTGATCCTGCGGGTCGGGAGCCTTCATGACCCCTTCCCCGCACGGAGCGCACCGTCCGGGTGGGGCTGCCCGAAGGAGAAGAAACGGAGCCCAACCCGGACGGGGAGCGGCCTGGCGGCCCTTCGGTACGGAGATGCAACGCCCGCGCAAAACGGTGGCTCCAGGCTCAGTCCTCGCCCTGCGCCTTTGTGAACGCCGGCTCGCCCGCGAACGCCTGAAGCTTCTCGACGTGCATCCAGCGGTAACGGGCGCCAACGCGCCGCAGGAGGTCCCCGACCTCCTCGTCGGAGAGCTCACCGCCGTTTCCCGTCCGCATGAAGCGGCAGCGCCAGTGGTCGACGCAGTCCGTCATCGCGCCGGTCGGCTCGTAGACCTTCGTCCCGCGGTTCGAGATCAGCTTCAGCGTCAGCCTGGTGCCGGCGAGGATCCGCTCCACACCGGCACCGAGCTCCACCGGCTCGAGGTCCGACTCGATGAAGACGTCGACGCCTACCACCTCGCGCGTCGTCGTCGGCGAGGCGGAGGCGTGCACGCGGGTGAGGTCGAGCATCCGGTACTCGCCGCGCGTTGCGCTCTCGAGCTGCCGACCGAGGTTCGCCGTGACGGCATCCGCGAACGCGCGCGTCCCGACGGCGCCGTGCTCGGCGACGTCGCGGGTGTGCGTCCCCTCCGCAAGGGTGACGACGAGCGCGTCCTCGATCGCCCGTGCGGCTGCGACCTCGCCGAGGTGCCGCAGCATCATAACCGCGGTCAGGATCAGAGCCGACGGGTTGGCGATGTCGAGGCCGGCGTACTTCGGCGCCGAGCCGTGAACCGCCTCGAAGATGGCGACCTCCGTACCGAGGTTCGCGGAGGGGGCGAAGCCGAGCCCGCCGACGAGGCCCGAGGTGAGGTCGCTGAGGATGTCGCCGTTCATGTTCGACGTCACGATCACGTCGAACTGCTCGGGCCGACGCACGAGCTGGTGGGCGCAGTTGTCGACGATGATGTGGTGTGCCTCGATCTCCCCGTACTCGGGCGCGACCTCCTCGAACACGCTCTTCATCAGACCCTCGGTCAGCTTCATGATGTTCGCCTTCGTCGCGCAGTCGACGCGCGAGCGTCCCTCTGCGCGGGCGAGCTCGAACGCGAGCCGGACGATCTTCTCGCAACCCTGCCGCGACATCAGCTTCAGGCACTGGGCGACGTTCGGCGTCTGCATGTGCTCGATCCCGGCGTAGAGGTCCTCGACGTTCTCCCGAACGACGACGAGGTCGATCCCGCGGCCGGCGTACGGCGTCGGCACGCCCGGCAGCTCCCGCACCGGCCGCACGTTCCCGAACGTCTCGAACAGCTTGCGCAACGTCACGTTCGCGCTCTTGCCGCCGTGGCCGACCGGTGTCTCGAGCGGCCCTTTGAGCACGACGCGCGTCCGCCCGATTGACTCGATCGTCTCCGCGGGGACTCCGGAGCCGACGCCGCGCGCGAACACGGCCGCGCCCGCTTCCTGCAGCTCCCACTCGATCGCGGCGCCGGCTGCGTCCACGAGGCGCGTCGCGGCGTCGACCACCTCCCGCCCGATACCGTCGCCCGGAATCAGCGTCACAAGCTTCATCTTCACCTCCGTCGGTCGATCGATCGTCGGTCGATCGATCTGATTCCTCTCATCATAGTAGTAAGTTACGCGTATTGTAAGACGTGTGTTACTTGACACGGGAATCGTCATTCGCTACTCTTACTTCAACAACCGGGGGGGAGTATCCCCTCGCGGCGCCGCCGTCAATTCGGCCGACGGCCCGGCTGCGCCGGCGTCTCGTGCGTGGGAGAGACCTCCGGCTGACCGTCCACCAACGTTCAGTCGGAAGGAGACCAGCCATGGCCTCGAGACCCGCCTCTGTGCGAACGCGAGACCTTCGTTGCTTTGCGTGCGACGTTTCGCTCGCTCAGGTGATCCGCGAAGGCGTCGAGATCGACTACTGCCCCCACTGCCGCTCGATCTGGCTCGACCGCGGGGAACTCGAGAAACTCGTCGACCGGCTCGGGTCGTGGTATCCCGAGACGAGCGAGGGGTTCGAGTCGCCCTGGCGGGACGATGACGACGATCGCATCGGCCCGAGCTCGCGGCTCGACGACCTCTTCGACGTCCGATGACGACGATGGTCGAGCGGCCTGCCGGGATCCCCATTGCCTGGCACGCTGCTCAGGCCGTGGATGTTCTGGAGGCTCTCGCGAGCGACCGGGGCGGGCTTGGCACGGACGACGCTGCGCGCCGCCTGGCCGCGCACGGCCCGAACGTGATCCCGCGGGCCGGCGCGGATGGCGCCCTGCGGGTGCTCGTCCGCCAGATCCACAACCCGCTGATCTGGATGCTGATCGGTGCCGGGGCGCTCGCAATCTCGCTCGGGAAGCCGATCGACGGCGCCGTCGTCCTCGGCGTCGTGGTCGCGAACGCCGTGATCGGCTTCCTGCAGGAGTTCCGGGCCGGAAAGGCGATCGAGGCGTTGATCGAGATGGTGCCCGATTTCGCCACGGTTGTCCGTAACGGGACGCGTCTGACGGTGCCCGTGGCCGAACTCGTCCCCGGCGACATCGTCCAGCTCGCATCGGGCGACAAGGTGCCCGCCGACCTCCGCCTCCTCGACGTTCGAAACCTCCAGGTCGAGGAGGCGGCCCTGACCGGCGAGTCGGTGCCGGTGGCGAAGAGCGCCGCGCCCGTCGAGGCGGAAAGCGCGATCGCCGACCGGCGCAGCATGGCCTACGGCGGCACGCTGGTCACGTACGGGACGGGCACCGCGGCCGTCGTCGCAACCGGCGGCGACACCGAGCTCGGCCACATCTCGTCGCTCCTCGAAGGCACCTCCAAGCTCGAGACGCCGCTGACGCGGGCGATGGCACGGGTCGCGACCTGGCTCACCGTCGCAATCTCCATCGTCGCCGCGCTGCTGATCGGCGTCGGCCTCGCGCGCGGCTACCCGTTCGTCGACGCGGTGTTGGCCGGCATCACGCTTGCCGTCGGCGCGATCCCTGAGGGGCTGCCGGCGATCATCACGATCGCGCTCGCGATCGGCGTCCAGCGGATGGCGCGGCGGCGTGCCGTGATCCGCCGGCTGCCAGCGGTCGAGACGCTCGGGTCGACGACCGTCGTCTGTACCGACAAGACGGGAACCTTGACGCGCAACGAGATGACCGTCCAGGAGCTCTGGGCGCCCGGCAGTGGGGTCTATCGCCTCTCGGGGGTCGGCTACGCCCCCGACGGGGAGCTTCTCCGCGACACCGGCCCCGTCGCCGAGGTGCGGGCCGACGTGCAGGAGCTCCTCCGGAGCTCCGTCCTCTGCAGTGACGCCACCGTCACGTTCGAGGACGGCGCCTGGCGCGTCCACGGCGACCCGACCGAGGGGGCGCTCGTCGTCTCCGCGAGGAAGGCAGGCATCGATCCCGAGCTCGAGCGCGAGCGGCACCCACGCCTCGACACAGCTCCGTTCGAGTCGGAGCGGCAGTTCATGGCGACGCTGCACGCCGGCGAGATCCTGCTCAAGGGAGCCCCGGAGGTGATCCTCGCCCGCTGCGACAACGTCGATCGAGACGCGGTCGACGCCGAGGTCGAGCGGATGGCCGCCCAAGGGATGCGGGTGCTCGCCGTCGCGCGGCGCGCGCAGCCGGGCTCGTCGCTCGACGACGGCGATGTCGACGGCGGTTTCGCGCTGCTCGGCCTCCAGGGCATGATCGATCCGCCCCGACCGGAGGCGATCGCAGCCATCGCCGCCTGCCACCGCGCCGGGATTACCGTCAAGATGATCACGGGAGACCATCGCGTCACGGCCGAGGCGATCGCGTACGAGCTCGGCCTGCTCGACGAGAGCGACCGAGCTCTGACGGGCGCCGAGCTCGCCAGTCTCTCCGAGGCCGAGCTCGCCGTGGCGGTCGGGCGCACGAACGTGTTCGCGCGCGTCGCGCCCGAGCACAAGCTCCGCCTCGTCAGAGCGCTCCAGGCCCAGGGCGAGGTGGTGGCGATGACAGGCGACGGCGTGAATGACGCACCCGCGCTCAAGCAGGCAGACATCGGCGTCGCGATGGGAATCACCGGCACGGCCGTCTCGAAAGAAGCGGCGGACATCGTCCTCGCCGACGACAACTTCGCCTCGATCGCGGCCGCGATCGAGGAGGGCCGACGGGTATACGACAACCTCGTCAAGGCCCTCGCCTTCGTGCTGCCGACGAACCTGGGCTTCGCCCTCGTGATCCTGCTCTCGGTGCTCTTCTTCCCGATCGAAGACGGCGTGCCGCTGCTGCCGATGGAGCCGGCGCAGCTGCTCTGGATCAACCTGGTTGCCACCGTGGCGCTCGCGCTCCCACTCGCGTTCGAGGCGAAGGAGCCCGACCTGATGCTCCGGCCGCCGCGCCGGCCAGACACGCCGATCCTGAGCCGCTTCGTGCTCGCACGCACCGCGCTCGTCGCGGCGCTGATGACCGCGGGCGCGGTCGGACTCTTCCTCTGGGAGTACTACCTAGAGGTCGACCGCGGCGTGCCACAGGCGGTGGCGCTCGCCGAGGCGCAGACGATGGCGGTGACGACCATGATCCTGTTCCAGGTCTTCTACCTGCTCAACTGCCGCTCGCTGCGCGACTCAGCACGCACGATCGGGCTCTGGACGAACCCGGCCGTCTACCTCGGCATCGGCGGGCTGCTCCTGCTCCAGCTCGGCTTCGTCTACCTCCCGTTCATGCACGAGCTCTTCGGCTCGGCGCCGCTTGCGCTCGACGCGTGGCTCGTCGCGGGCCTCGTCTCGGCCGTCGTCCTGCCCGTGATCTCGCTCGAGAAGTGGGCGCGCAAGGTTCGCCATAAGAAGAACTGCAAAACCCGCAATGGTTTGCTATAGTTGTGTGAACGCGAAAGAGCATCCCGGAGGGTTCCGCCGTCGGGACGGCCACACGGCCGGGCTGAGTCGGCCGTAGGCCAGGAGAGACCACGCAGATCGGCACACCGTCGAAGGAGGTAAGCGTTGCTCCCCCGCAGGATCCTCTGCCACCGGCACAACTGGGCCCTCGCAGAGCCGTCGACCTCGCGCTCCGCACTCGACCGGATCGTGGTCGGCATCGACGACACGCCCGAGAGCCTGGAGGCGGCACGGCAGGCGGCCGTCCTCCGGGCCCCCGGCGGCATGCTGCACCTGCTTGCCGCCGTCCACACCGCGACGGCGATTCACGCCGGCTTCGCCGCCAGTTCCGTCGCCGACCAGATGCTGACCGGCGCGCGTGCGATGCTCGAGCGGGCCGCAGCGGCGAGCAGACCGACGACACACACGCTGCTCGAAGGGCGACCGGCACCGCTCCTCCTCGAGCAACTGCGCCGGCACCATGCGAGCCTCCTCGTGGTCGGCTGCCACGACCACCGCCGGGCGGCCGGGCTCCTCGTCGGGGCCGTCGGTACGGTGCTCCTGCGCGATGCGCCCTGCTCCGTACTCTTCGCGCGACGTGACAGCTGGCCCGAGGGGCACCCCGCCCGGATCGTCGCCGGCGTCGACGGCTCGCCCGCGTCGATGCTCGCCGTCGAGGTAGCCCGTGCGCTCGGCGATCGCTTCGGCGTACGCCTCACGCTCGTCGTCGGCCTAGGCGGGAAGCTCCGCGATACGAGCGCCGTGACCAGCGCGTACCCGGAAGCGGTCGTCGACGACCGGCCACCGGTCGATGCGCTGGTCGCCGCCTCATGCTCGGCCGACCTCGTCGTCGTCGGCAGCCGCGGCCTGCACGGGTTCCAAGCGCTCGGCAGCGTCAGCGAGCGCGTCGCCCATCGAGCCCACTCATCCGTCCTCGTCGTCCGCGACCACGAAAGGAGCGGCCAGCGATGACCTCGCTCCTCGAGCCCGCTCGGATCAGCAGAGCTGGGTAACGCTCCCTGTGTCGACGTCGTACAGGAACCCGCCCACCCGGAGCCGCGTCAGGTAAGGCCACGACTGCACCCGCTGAACGTCGGCGCGGACGGTCGCCTCCTGATCGCTCGTCACAAGGAAGGCAAGGCTCCGGGTGTCGGGGCCCCCGGCCGCGCCTACGGCCGTGTGCACCTCGTCCTCGCCTCCTGCCGCCATTCGGCATTTCGTGTGCGCGATGACCATCGCGCGGTCGACGCCGAGCAGGTACGACGCGAGTACAAGCGTGCGTAGTACGTCGCTCGTGACGCGGGCACCGGCATTTCGCAAGATCTTCGCGTCACCAGCACCAAGACCGAGCATCGCTAGCGGCTCGATGCGCGAGTCGATGCACACGAGGACAGCAAGACCCCTGGCTGCGTGCGCCTCGAGCCCTGCGAGTCGGAACTCGTGTACGTACGCCTCGTTTGCGGCAAGCACATCCGCGAAGGTCTGATCGCTGGCCACGGTCGTATCGTACGACAGCTCGTGATTCAGACCGGCCGCAAGACAACCTCGATCGCCGTGCCCTTCCCGGGCGAAGAGCTCAGCGAGAACACTCCCTCGATCGAAGCGGCGCGGGAGCGCATGTTCTTCAGCCCTTGTCCGGCACCCGCGTCGTCGCTCTCGAAGCCCGAGCCGTTGTCCGAAACGCGCACGATGCGACGGTCACCCTGTTGGACGATCGAGACCTCTGCGTGCCGTGCATCGGCGTGCTTCCTCGCGTTTGCAAGACCCTCCTGGACGATCCGGAACACCTCGATCTCCTCGTCGGGTGCAAGTATCACGCCCGCGTCGATCTGAACATCCACGTCGATTACACCGTCGGCGGCGAGGACGTCGACATACCGTTTCAGAGCTGTGTCGAACGGTGCCGAGCCGGCCGCAGCCGAGAGCGCGAGCACCGCGAACTGCGCCTCCTGTTGCGCTGCCGTGGCCGCGAACTTGAGTCGCGGCAGGATCTGATCGAGGTCGGCACCGGACTCGAGCATGCTGATCTGCGTCGAGAGCGCAAAGAGGTACTGGGCAAGTCCGTCATGAATGTCGCGGGCAACACGGGAGCGCTCCTCGGCGACGGCACGGCCGAACTCCGCCTGACCGATAGCCCGCCAAACGCCGACGAGGAGCACAGCGAAGGCAAGAATCCGGAGGAGGTCACTCTGGAGGACGTAGTCGCTCGATCGGGCGGGAGCCAGCACATAGTGGAGGTCGGCGAACACGACGAGGGTGAGAGCCAGCGTCAGCCAGCTGTCGAGGTCGCGCCCGTGGCGGCGGTAGCGCAAGCCGAAGCCGACGACGGCGACGAGCGAGAGAGCGGTCAGAAGTCCGTAGGCAACGACAACGGCTAGTGAGCGGGTGCCATCCGGGTCGACGACCTCGAGATCGAGCTGCAGGAAGCGAGCGTCGAGCCAGATTCCGGCGAGCGAGACCGCGACGAGCGCGGTAGTCGCGACGAGTGCGCGGCGCCTCCTGCCGGTCCGCAGGGTGACGAACGGCGCGATTGCGATCAGCGCTGTTCCGAAGAGGACGGCACCGATCGCCGCCCAGCCTTCGATCTGTCCTAGTTCTCCTCCGGAGAGGACGGGGGCGACAGCGAACCCGAATGTTCCGACCCCGATCGCAACGAACCCCGCTGCCAGGAGGAGATCCATGCCGCGCCCCTCGACGAGGAACCGGATCGCGGTGAGAATCGCGACGATCGAGGCGACGACCGCGACGGCTGTGTCGAGCGAGATGCGCGCGTTGGGGAGCGCATAGCCGTCGAGGCGGCCAGTGACGAGGAGAAGCAAGGTCCCGAGCCCGAGCAAGCTTGCGAGCACGAGCTCGCCGATCAGCCACGAGCGGTATCTCTCCCCTGAACGAGTTTCCACATCCCTCTATTCGGCAGGAGGGGTGCTGCCGATAAGCCCCGTATGGACAGTATCCTGATCGCCGACGATCACCCGCTCACGCGCGAGGCTCTTGCGTCGCTCCTCGAGCAGCATGGCTTCGATGTCGTTGGGCAGGCGGCCGACGGCGCGGAGGCGATCGCGGAGGCCGGCAGGCTTCGCCCGAAGCTCGTTCTTCTCGACCTGACGATGCCCGGCATGGACGGGCTGACCGCGCTGCCGCAGATCCGCGAGGCATCTCCCGAGAGCGAGGTGGTCGTGCTCACGGCCTCGGGGACGGACGAGAACCTGTTGGAGGCCATCCGGGCGGGCGCCGCCGGCTACCTCCTGAAGAGCGAGCCGCCGGAGCGCATCGCGTTGTTCCTACGCGGGGTCGCGCATGGGGAGGCGGCCCTCTCGGGCTCGATCGCCCGCCGCCTACTCGACCGGGTTCGCGAAGGCGGCCGCATGGGGGGCGTGCCAGACGAGGTCGCGAAGAAGCTTTCCGCCCGCGAGGTCGAGGTGCTCTTGCTGCTCGACGAGCATCTCGGCACCGACGAGATCGCGGCCCGGCTCTACATCTCCGAGCACACAGTCCGCTCGCACGTCAAGAGCCTGCTACGGAAGCTCGGCGTCTCGTCGCGTCGCGATGCGCTCGAGCGGCTCGCCTCGGCCCGGCACTGATCAGAATCCCTCACCCGGGGGGAGGCCGTTCGTCAAGTTGGGGGGATGTCACCTGCCGTACGGCACCGCATACTGTGACCACGCAGGTTCCTTCAAGGGACTCGCGGGGTGGAACCGCACTGAGACGGCCGGGCCGCACCCCGGCCGTTTCGCTATTTCCCCCGGAAAACGCTGCGGCGAAGGCGAAGCCTGCTTCGTCGTTCCTTCCCGTGGAGGAAGGTTCATGGTGAAGCGAAGCGCCTCTTTGGGGGAAGGAACTACGAAGAGAACCCCTGGAGCGCGGCCTCCACGAGGCCAGGCAGCGTCTCGAGGTTGTAGCCGCCCTCAAGGACGGCGGCGACCAACGGAGCGAGTTGAGTACACCGGGCAGCCATATCCCGGAATCCGTCCGCGGTGACGGCCATGCCGGCCAACGGGTCGTCGACGTGGGCATCGAACCCGGCCGAGACGATCAGAAGTCCCGGGTCGAACGACCGCACCGCCGGCTCGACGACAGTCCGAAACGCTTCGGCGTAGACGGTGTCGCCCGAGCCGGGCGCAAGTGGCACGTTCACGATGGTCGCATCGCCCGTGCCCGGCCCACCCGTGCCGGGGTAGAAGGGCCACTCGTGAAGCGAGACGAACAGGATCGAGTCGTCGCCCCGGACGATGGCCTCGGTGCCGTTGCCGTGGTGGACGTCCCAATCGAGGATCGCGACGCGCTCGATGCCGAGCTCCGCCTGCGCGTGGCGAGCCGCAATCACAGCGTTGCTGAAAATGCAGAATCCCATCGCTCTGTCGACGAGTGCGTGGTGACCCGGCGGGCGTACGAGCGCAAAACCTCGCACCTCGACCGCGCGGATGGCACACCCCGCCGCGAGCCGCGCTGCCTCCCAGGTGGTCGGCTGGCCGAGAGTGTCGCCGTCGAGCCAGCACTCCTCGGAGACGGCCGCGATGCGGGCGACGTAATCAGCGTCATGAGCTCGCTCGATGGCTGCCGGGCTCGCGCGTCCGCCTTCGAGCTCGGGGCTGAGGGCGGCAAGGAGGCAGAGCAGCCGCTCTCCCCGCTCGGGGTGCTGATGATGGCCCGTGGGATGCAGATGAGCCATCGCCGGGTGGCTGACGGGCTCGATGCTAAGCCTCTCGGAGTCGTGCGGCGAGGCGCCCCACGCCGAGCTCCTCGGCTGCTCGAGCGCCGGCGGCCCAATCCGGTTCGAGGTCCGGGAGGACGGGCAGCGGCGCGGCCGGATCGAGGGTCGCGATCTGCCGGAAGACGAGGAGTTGCGCCGCTTCCGTCTCGAACCGGCCGGCGGCGATCATCGATTCCAGATCCGGGAATGTCTGAAGCAACGTGGCGGCGGTCTTCTCGCCGACGCCGCGCGCTCCCGGGATCCGATCCGACGGATCGCCGCGAAGCGCGATGAAATCGGGCACCTGGAGCGGCGCGACGCCGTAGCGCTGACGCACTTCCGCGGGGCCTATCCGCAGCAGCTCGCTGACGCCACGCACCGGTTGCAGGATCGTGACGTCGGGAGCCGCGAGCTGGAACGCGTCTCGGTCCGAGGTGGCGACGAGCGTGGTGCCACCGCGCCGCCTCTCGGCCACGACAGCAGCCGCGAGGAAGTCGTCGGCTTCAAATCCTCCTTCCTTGCCACAGACAATCCCGGTCGAGGAGACGAGGGCCGGCAGAAGCGCGAGTTGGTCGACGATCTCGGGGTCGAACTCGCGTCCCGACTGGTACGTCGGGAGCAGCGCGTTGCGGTAGGTCGGCACGCCGTAGGTATCCCAGGCAACGACGACGGCGCGGGGGCGCTCGGCCTGCCAGAGACGCACCAGCATCGACATGAACCCGATCAGGGTGTTCGCCGGTCCGCCGTCATCGCGTCTGAACGCCCGTGGCAGCGCGTGGAAAGCACGATGCGCGAACGAGTCGCCGTCGACCACGAGCAATGGCTTCACGTCAGGGATGCCTCGAGCTCGGTGACCGCCACCCTGAGCCGGTCGGTCGCGACCTGTGCCGCATCGTCGAGGGACATGTTCGCGAGGTCGCCGAGGCTGACCGCGTCACCGAACGCGACCCGGACGGCGCCGAGGCGTGTCAGCTCGGCCGTACCGGAAATGCCGGCAGGGACGAGAGGTACGCCGGCCTCGAGCGCAATGCGAGCAGCGCCGGAGCGCCAGCGAGCTTCGTATCGCTTCCGCAGGCCTTTCGCGCGTCTCGTTCCTTCCGGGAACATCACGACGACGTGCCCTTCGCGGCAGAGCCGCACGGCGGTGTCGACTGCGTCCTGGTCCCGTTGCCCTCGCCGGACGGGAAACGCACCGCACGCGCTGATGAACGGCCCGAGCGGAAACCAGAAGAGTTCCGACTTGGCCATGAAGCGGAGATAGCGGCGTGGATAGAGCGCCATCCCGAGCGGCCAGGGGTCGAGGCTCGAGCAGTGGTTGGCGGCGAGGACGTATCCGCCCTCGGCAGGCAGCCGTTCAACTCCCTGGCAGCGCAAGCGGTAGAGGATGCGAAGCACGGGATAGCTGAGCCCGCCAATGACGAGATACGGCCAGCTAGGACGGGGATTCACGGGCACTGTCGATTTCAGTATCGCCCGTTCCGGACACTTGCGGTAGGACACCACCCCGCTATGGTGACCCGCGCACCCGGCCGTTGGCCGGGGAGGATCCCGTCTCCCGACCCGAAAAGGGCACTCGTGGCCGAACGTCGTCTCGTCATCGTCGAGTCTCCCGCCAAGGCAAAGACCATTGCCGGCTACCTCGGCGACGGCTATGTCGTCGAATCCTCGATCGGCCACATTCGCGATCTCCCGAAGCGTTCCGCGGACATCCCGGCCGCCATGAAGAAGGAATCGTGGGCACGCCTCGGCGTCAATGTCGAGGACGAGTTCCAGCCGCTGTACGTCGTCGATCCCGACAAGAAGAAGAAGGTCGAGGAGCTGAAGCGAGAGCTGAAGAACGCCACCGAGCTTCTGCTCGCGACGGACGAGGATCGCGAGGGCGAGGCGATCGCCTGGCATCTGCTCGAGGTGCTGAAGCCGAAGGTGCCGGTGAAACGCATGGTGTTCCACGAGATCACGCGGGAGGCGATCGAGCGCGCCCTCGGCGAGACCCGCGAGATCGACGGGCGCCTGGTCGATGCACAGGAGACCCGGAGGATCCTCGACCGGCTGTACGGCTACGAGGTGTCGCCTGTCCTGTGGAAGAAGGTGATGCCGGGCCTTTCCGCGGGGCGCGTCCAGTCGGTCGCGACCCGGCTCGTGGTGGAGCGGGAGCGGGAGCGGATGCTTTTCGTCGCGGCCTCCTACTGGGACATCGTCGGCACGTTCGACCCCGGGGCCTTCGAGGCGAAGCTTGTCGCAGTCGACGAGCGGCGCGTGGCGCAGGGCCGTGACTTCGGCGACGACGGCCGCCTCAAGGCCGACATCCTCGCGCTCGACGAGGAGGCGGCGCGCACACTCGCAGCCGGGCTCGTTGGCGCGTCGTTTGTCGTGCGGTCGGTGGAGGAGAAGCCGTACACGCGGCGCCCGGCTGCCCCGTTCATGACCTCGACGCTGCAACAGGAGGCGAGCCGGAAGCTGCGATTCTCGTCGCAGACCACGATGCGCGTCGCCCAGCGGCTGTATGAGAACGGGTTCATCACCTACATGCGCACCGACTCGACGACGTTGTCGAAGTCGGCGCTGACGGCAGCGCGGGCGCAGGCGGCGCAGCTGTACGGGGCGGAGTTCGTCCCGGCCGCGCCGCGCCTCTACGAACGCAAGGTGAAGAACGCACAGGAGGCACACGAGGCGATCCGCCCTGCCGGCGACGCGTTCCGCCTGCCGGCAGACGTGCAGCGGGAACTGTCCCGCGACGAGCATGCCTTGTACGAGCTGGTCTGGAAGCGGACGGTCGCCTCGCAGATGGAGGATGCCCGGGGGCAGACGGCCTCGCTGCGACTCGGTGCAACCGCCTCGGATGGGCGCGACGCGGAGTTCGGCGCTTCGGGCACGGTGATCACGTTCCGCGGATTCCTCGCTGCGTATGAGGAGGGCCGCGACGACGAGTTGAGAAACGGCGACGACGAGCGCCGACTGCCGCCGCTCGAGGTCGGCGAACGGGTCGAGCCGTCGACGCTCGAGCCCGACGGCCACTCGACATCGCCGCCCTCCCGGTACACGGAGGCGTCGCTCGTGAAGGCGCTCGAAGACAGGGGCATCGGGCGCCCGTCGACCTACGCGTCGATCATGGGGACAATCCTCGACCGCGGCTACGTCTTCAAGAAGGGCACGGCTCTCGTGCCGACGTTCCTCGCATTCTCGGTCACGAAGCTGCTCGAGAAGCACTTCGGGCGTCTCGTCGACTACGACTTCACCGCTCTGTTGGAAGACGACCTCGATCGGATCGCCGAGGGCGCCGAGAACAGGGTCGCCTGGCTGAGTCGCTTCTACCGGGGGACGGATGGCGAGGAGGGGCTGCACGCTCTCGTCACCGATCACCTCGAGGCGATCGACGCGCGCGACGTGAACTCGATCGAGATTCCGGGGGCGGACGGGATCGTGCTGCGAGTGGGCCGCTACGGGCCGTACCTGCAGCGTGGTGAGGAGCGCGCGAGCGTCCCTGACGACATGGCCCCGGATGAGCTCACTCGCGAGAAGGCAGAGGAGTTGCTGGCGAAGCCGTCAGGCGACCGCGCGCTCGGGGCCGATCCCGAATCGGGCCGGCAGATCATGGCGCGCGACGGCCGCTACGGCCCGTACGTGAGCGAAGTGCTGGCGGAAGGCTCGACCGACAAGCCTCGCACGGGTTCGCTGTTCAAGACGATGTCGCTCGAAACGGTGACGCTCGAGGACGCGCTGCGGCTGCTCTCGCTGCCACGGGTACTGAGCGCACCCGACGGCGAGGAGATCCAGGTCGCGAACGGACGGTACGGCCCGTACATCAAGAAGGGCGCCGAGACCCGCTCACTCGCCGACGAAGAGCAACTCTTCACCGTCACGCTCGAGGAGGCGGCCGCGATACTCGCGCAGCCGAAAGAGCGGCGAGGCCGGGGGCAGGCAAAGCCGCCGCTGAAGGATCTCGGCCCGGATCCGGGCTCGGGGAAGCCGATCGTTGTCAAGGACGGTCGTTTCGGGCCGTATGTGACGGACGGTGAGACAAACGCGAGCCTGCGCCGCGGGGACGATGTCGAG
>JANOUB010000178.1:0-2718 GCA_031416615.1 Thermoleophilia bacterium | reverse complement strand
GGCCGGATCGGGCGCGATTGTCAGTCCGATGCAGGGCACGATCCTCAAGGTCATGGTCGCGGACGGCGATCCCGTCACCGTCGGCCAGGTGATCTGCGTCGTCGAGGCCATGAAGATGGAGAACGAGATCGTCGCATCGCGAGACGGCGTTGTCACCGATCTCGGTGTTGCGTCCGGCCAGGGCGTCACGAGCGGCCAGCTGATCTGCGTCGTCACGGCTGCTGGATGACCCACGGAGACACGGATGTCGGTGCGCTCGTCCGCGAGCTCGTGGGCGACGGCTCGCTCACCGGTGCCAGCCTGAGTAAGCCGCGACGGAGCGATCCTTCCCGCCCCGCGCGCGTCACGGTGGCGCCGGTCACGGTCGGCGGCTCGCTGCGCTATCGCTTCACCGCTCATCAGGCAACCCGCTCGATCGACGAGAACCTCACCCCCGAGGCAGCGATGGAGCGGCTCACGCACCTGCTCGACACGGAGTTCCGGCAGGGGCTCCTCCAGTCGACGGATGCAGACTGGCAGGTGCTCGTCGCCGGGAAGGTGGCGAAGATCCTGCGCCGGCCACCGAGCCGGCCGACCGCGACGCTCGCACACGACCGTGTGAAGCGCCATCTTCTGCCCGAGGGCACACCCGTGCCGTTCCTCGTCGAGCTCGGCGTGATGACGCGGGAGGGTAAGGTGCGCGCGCAGCGCTACGACAAGTTCCGGCAGGTGAACCGTTTCCTCGAGCTCGTCGAGGACGTCCTCCCGTCGCTCCCGGTGGGGCCGCTGCGGATCGTCGACTTCGGCTCCGGGAAATCGTACCTCACCTTTGCGCTCCATCACCTTCTCACGGCCGTTCACGATCGCGAGGTCGAGATCGTCGGACTCGACCTCAAGGCCGATGTCGTCGACCATTGCGAAGCTCTGGCGCGGAAGCTCGGCGCCGACGGCCTACGCTTCGAGGTGGGTGACATCGGTGGGTATCAGGCGCTCGCCGGCGTCGACCTCGTCGTCAGCCTGCACGCCTGCGACACCGCAACCGACGACGCGCTCGATCGCGCTGTGCGTGTCGGCGCGCCGGTAATCCTCGCTGTGCCCTGCTGCCAGCACGAACTTCTGCCTCAGCTCCAGAACACCGCGCTCGGCCCCCTTCTCCGGCACGGCACGCTTCGCGAGCGCTTCGCCGCGGAGGTGACGGACGCGGCCCGCGCCCAGCTGCTTGGCGCCGTCGGGTACGACGTGCAGGTTCTCGAGTTCGTCGAGCTCGAGCACACCCCGAAGAACATCCTGCTTCGTGCCGTCGCGCGCCCCGGTCGTGACACTGTCAAGGCGCTGGCTGAGTACCGAACCTTCGCGGCCGAGCTCGGTATCGACCCGGCCCTCGGCCGGTTGCTCGCCGACAGGCTGCCGGGGTGAGTGAGACCTCCACCTGCTGCGGGTCATCGCTCGCCGCGGGAGAGGCGCTCGCGGGAACTGCGACCCAGGGAACGAGCTGGCTTCTGGTCGAGGTGCGCGGGGCGTGGGGGAGAGACGCCGTCGCCGACAGCGGGCTTCCTTCGGCAGTCCGTGACGCCATCGATCCGTTCCCGGGGAAGGTACTCCTGGTGCGCCGACCCGATCGCCGTCGTGGCGTGACGGTCATCCAGGCAACGGTCGACGAGGGTGGAGGAACCGCAGTCCGGCAGGAGTTCGAGTCGCTCGACGAACTCCCCGGGGCAGATCTCGCGAAGGGAGATCCCGCCGTCGGCCCGATTGTCCTCGTCTGCGCTCACGGCCGCCGCGACGCATGCTGCGCGCGCCTCGGCCCACCGCTCTTCGATGCGCTGGCGTCGCACGTCGCGCCGGAACGACTCTGGCAGGCCTCCCACCTCGGCGGGCACCGTTTCGCGCCGAACGTGCTCGTCCTCCCGCAGGGCGTCCAACTCGGACGGATTCCCGTTGAGCGGGCACCCGAGGTCGTCGAACTGCTCGCGAACGACCGGATCCCGCTCGACCTCTATCGCGGCCGCACGATCTACGCGCCGCCCGTACAGGCGGCCGAGTTCGCCGTCCGCTCGTTCACGGGCTACGACGGTCTGGCAGACCTGCGGCTCGTCTCCTACGAGGGCGATCTCGTGACCTTCAAGACACCGGTCGGCGAGCTTGTGGTGTGCGTCGAGGAACGGTCGGGCCCTGAGCGTCCCGTGAGCTGCGGCGCGGATCCCGAGCCGACGGCCGGCTGGGCGGCCTCGCTGCTCCTTCCCCCACATGAACGCGGCCGGTAGGCCCTGGCGGTGCCGGCAAGGGAAGGAGCTAGCCCGGATCTTTCATCTGGCGCGGGCGTTGCATCTCCGTACCGAAGGCTCGCCAGGGGCGCTCCGTCCGGGTGGGGCCCGTTTCTTCCCTGCCTGGCGGACCCCACCCGGACGGTGCGCTCCGCGCGGGGACGGGGCCCACAGGCGCCCGGCCTGTACGGCCCCTCCCCCGCACGTCCTGACGACCCGGAAAGGCGCCCCGCGATCACGCCAGCTGAAAGATCCGGGCTAGAGTCGGCGGTATGAGTGAGAGTAATCCCGTCCTCTTGATCACCGGTGCGTCGTCGGGGATCGGTGCCGCGAGCGCGCGCCTTCTCGCAGCCGAGGGAGGGTGCCTGATTCTCGCGGCACGTTCGATTGGCAAGCTCGTGGAGTTGGCCGAGGAGCTCGGAGGCCCCGACCACGCCGTCGCGGTCGAGTGTGACGTGACGGAATGGGCCGACCA
>JANOUB010000177.1:0-10743 GCA_031416615.1 Thermoleophilia bacterium | reverse complement strand
CTCGGGCGTCGCTACGCAGACGCGCACCGGCATCCCGAGCGCCAGTCGGAGCTCGTCCGAGAACATGACGTTCGTCGGGTCGGCGACTGCGACGAGAACGGAGCCGTCGTCGAGGAAGCGAATCGGCAGCGCCCGGTAGCGGCGAGCCAGGTTCTCTGGCAGCAAGGCCGCCGCCTCGATCTCGATCGACGCGACGTCGAGCTCGACGAATTCGAGCTCGTGCTGCTCGGCCAGAACCCGCGAGACCGCGGCGCGGGTCGCGAAGCCGTTCTCGACGAGGATCTCGCCGAGGCGTACCTCCGGCTTGAGGCGCTTTTCGGCGAGAGCAAGCTCGAGCTGCTCGGGTGTCAGGGCCCCGTCGCGCACGAGGAGCGTCCCGAGGGCAGGCCACGGGTTCCTGGCGGCTTCCATACTTCGCGTATCGGCAGGCAGGCTCCCTTAGATGAGTGACATTCGGCGCGGCAGACCCGAGCAGGGGGCACCTGAGCCTGGATCCACCGTTTTGCGCGGGCGTTGCATCTCGTCCGACTCGCCAGGCCGCTCCCCGCACGTCCTGACGACCCGGACGAGCGCCTCGCGATCACGCAAAACGGTGGCTCCAGGCTAAAGCGGATGCGTGCCGTAATCGAGCGGGTCAGCAGGGCGGCGGTTACGGTCGACGGCGTTGTGGTTGTAACCGGCCGAGCTTCTCTGGCGCCGCCCGCCCAGAGTTTGCGCGGCCGGTCTACGCGCGCTCTGCTCCACCCTCGCGGCACAGGGAGTCCCTGTCGCAACAGGTGACATGCACGCCTGTTCCACATCGAGCCTCTGGCCGGCGGCGCTCCTGCACCTCGCCCGGTGCTATCCTCTGAGCACCGCATTTCAAGGCTTGACGAAATGGGCGCAAGGCGCCCATTTTTGTTGAGGAGACCCAGTTTTTGTTGAGGAGACGCAGTCTGGTTCGTTGAGGAGACCCAGTCTGTCGCGACGAGGAGAACGCAGTGGCCGACATGCTCGCAACCGAACGGAAACTCTCCCGGGACATTGTTCCGGCGGTTGAGCGCGCCGTCCCCGGTGTTGAGGTGCTGGCCGTCGAATTACTCTCGCCGAGCCGGTTCTGCGTCTATGTCGACCACGCCGAAGGCGTCGACCACGCGTTGTGCTCGCGGGTCACCGAGATTCTCGGCAAGTACCGAGAGACGTATACGGTCGACGTCTCGTCCCCCGGCCTCGACCGGCCCCTCCGCACACCCGCGCACTTTCGGGCGGCCATCGGCCGCGACGTCCGGATTCGCACCGCCGGCGAGATCGCCGGCACAAAGAGCTTTCGCGGCCCTGTAGTGGCTGTTGCCGAACGGAGCCTCCGGATCGCTGTCGGCGAGACGGAGCTCGACATCCCGTACGAGACGATCGTCCGGGGCAACCTGATCGACGAGGGATAGGTGAGCTCATGAGCCAGGAGATCATGGAAGGCATCCGCACGATCGAGCGCGAGAAAGGCATCGAGACAGGCACGCTCGTCGCGGCGCTCGAGGACGCGCTCCTCGCTGCCTACAAGAAGACACCGGGTGCCTCACGCCACGCCGAGGTGATCCTCGACGACGAGGGTGATTTCCGCGTCTACTCGATCGAGATCCCCTCTGATCTCGAGGAACGGCTGGTCGACGAGGCGCGCGAGGCTGCGATCGACGAACTCGAGCGGATCGAGGAAGAGACAGGCGAACGCCAGCACACACTCGTCACTGACGCCGATCTGGAGCTCGACTGGGCGCAGGTTCCCGATCACCTGATGGTGCGGGCCGACGCGACCCCGGACGGCTTCGGGCGGATCGCGGCCATGACCGCCAAGCAGGTCATTCAGCAGCGCATCCGTGAGGCCGAGAGGGCGATGATGTACGACGAGTACATCGACCGCCAGGGCGAGGTTGTGACAGGGATCGTGCAGCAGGCAGGCGACCGTAACAATGTGCTCGTCGATCTCGGCAGGGTTGAAGCGCTGCTCCCGCGCTCCGAACAGGTCGACGGTGAGCGCTACGAGCAGGGCTCGCGCATCAAGGCCGTGATCACAGAGGTGAGGTCGGGCACCAAGGGGCCGCAGGTGATCCTGTCGCGGCGCGACCCGGAGTTGATCAAGACCCTGTTCGAGCTCGAGGTGCCCGAGATCGCTGACGGTCTCGTTGAGATCCGCGGCGTTGCGCGCGAGCCGGGTTACCGCTCGAAGATCGCTGTCGAGTCGCACACGCAGGGCGTCGATCCAGTCGGCGCGTGCGTCGGCCCGCGAGGCTCTCGGGTCCGCATGGTCGTGTCCGAGTTGCGCGGCGAGAAGATCGACATCATCCCGTGGAATGCGGAGCCAGCGCGTTTCGTGGCCAAGGCGTTGTCGCCGGCGCGCGTGCGCGAGGTCTACATCGACGACGACACGCGCGAGGCCACCGTTGTCGTCCCCGATGACCAACTCGCCCTTGCGATCGGCAAGGAAGGCTTGAACGCACGCCTCGCGGCGCGCCTGACGGGATGGAAGGTCGACATCCAGTCGGACAGCCAGTTTGCCAAGGCGGAGGCCGAGGCTGCATACGCCGGCGAGGACGACACCCAGGAGTTCTCGGGCCGCTGTTCCGCGATGCTGTCGAACGGCAAGCGCTGTCCGAACGCTGCGTTGCCGGGTTCGCACTACTGTGGTGTGTCTGCCCACCAGGCGTTGCACGGCACCGCTCCTCCCGTCGCCGTTCCCGATGACGACGATTCCGAGGACGCCGCCGAGACCGTTCCCGAGATCGCCGAGGCGCAGGGATTGCTTGCCGGAGTCGTCGAGGAGGCCGTTGGCGCCGGAGAGATTTCGGCGGCTGACGCGGCCGGGATCGAAGACGCGATCGAAGAGGCGGCCGCCGACCTGACGGGCCTGGAGGCCGCGGAGATCGTCGCAGCCGCTGCCGAGGAGGACGAGTCTCCTGGAGCATGATCGCTTTGCCGGAGAGAACCTGTGCGGGCTGTGGTCGCAAAGCACCGCAGGCAGGTCTCGTACGCTTCGGCTCGGTCGATGGTCGTCTCGTGGTCGGTCGCACCGTCCCGGGCCGGGGTGTGTACACGTGCCGACGGCTCGTCTGCTTCGAGCGGGCGGTCGCGTCGCGTGGCTTCAACCGGGTGCTGCGCCGCACGGTCGTCGTCGAGCCGGATCTCGCGCGCCACTACACTGACAGCTGATGGCCGACGAACCAAACAAGCCGAGCCGCCCGATCCGCCCACGCGGAGGGCCCTCCGGGCGCAAGCGCCGAGTCGTCATCGACGGCGGTAACACCCGTGGCCGCGACGGCCGCCAGGCGCGTGATCGCGGTGCCTCCGCGGACGCGCAGCCGCGGAACCAGCCGGTTGCGGCCCCGACCGGGCCCGTCACCGTTCCGTCGGGGGTCAGCGTCAAGGATCTCTCTGCCGCCCTCGGCATCACGGTGGCGCAGATCATCAAGATTCTGATGGGCCTCGGCGAGATGGTCACCATCACCCAGACGCTCAGCGACGAGTCGGTCTTGCTGATCGCCACTGCGGTTGAGCGTGAGGTCGTCATCAAGCACGCGGCCGACGACGACACCGAGCCCGAGGCGTTCGAGGACGCCGAGGAGGATCTCGCTCCTCGCCCGCCCGTCGTGACGATCATGGGCCACGTCGACCACGGCAAGACGACACTGCTCGACGCGATCCGACAGACGTCCGTCGTCGATACCGAGGCCGGGGGCATCACCCAGCACATCGGGGCATATCAGGCAGTCCTGGACGGTCGCAGGATCACGTTCCTCGACACGCCGGGCCACGAGGCGTTCACCGCCATGCGTGCCCGGGGGGCAAAGGTGACGGACATCGCCATCCTCGTCGTGGCCGCCGATGACGGTGTGATGCCGCAGACACGCGAGTCGATCTCGCATGCACGTGCAGCAGGCGTCCCGATCGTCGTCGCCGTGAACAAGATCGACGTCCCGAATGCGAACCTCGACCGCGTTCGCTCCGAACTCGCCTCCGAAGGGCTGCAACCGGAGGAGTGGGGCGGCACAACCCAGTTTGCTGAGGTTTCCGCCAAGCAGAAGCTCAATCTCGACGAGTTGCTTCAAAAACTGCTGCTCGTGGCGGATGCCGAGCTCGATCTCCGCGCGAACCCCTCGGTTCAAGCCTCGGGGCCGATCATCGAATCGCGTCTCGACATCGGCCGCGGTCCGGTCGCGACCATGCTCGTCCACCGCGGCACGTTGCGCGTCGGTGACGCGATCGTTGCAGGTGACGCGTCCGGCAAGGTGCGTGCGCTGTATGACTACCTCGGCGAGAAGGTGAAGGAGGCGCGTCCTGGCGAGCCGGTCGAGATCCTTGGCTTCGACAGGCCGCCGCCCGCCGGCGAGCTCGCCCGCGTCGTCGAGCACGAGCGCCAGGCAAAGGACCTCGCGCAGAAGCGGGCCGGGCGCCTGCGACGCGAACAGCTTGCGCAGCGCTCCAAGCGTGGCGTCTCGCTCGAGAGCCTGTTCACTCAGATGCAGGCGGGTGTGGTTCAGGACCTCAACATCGTTCTCAAAGCCGATGTCCAGGGCTCGGTCGAGGCGCTGCTCGGCGAGCTCGGCAAGATCCAGCATTCCGAGGTGCGCGTCAATGTCATCCACACCGGTGTCGGTGGGATCACGGAGAACGACGTCAACCTCGCCTCGGCCTCGAACGCACTCGTGATCGGCTTCAACGTGCGACCGAGCGCCGAAGCGCGCGTGCTTGCTGACCGCGAAGGTGTCGATATCCGCACCTACCGCGTCATCTACCAGCTCACCGACGAGATTCAGCAGGCGCTTGTCGGCATGCTCACTCCGGTCCAGACCGAGGAGACGATCGGCGAGGCCGAGGTACGGGCGCTGTTCAAGGTGTCGCGGCTTGGCACGATCGCAGGCAGCATGGTCACGAGCGGCGTCGTCCGCCGCAGCGCGCAGGTACGCGTCGTGCGCGATGGCACGGTGATTTACGACACGTTGATCACGCAGTTGAGGAGATTCAAGGACGATGCCCGAGAGGTCAGCGAAGGGTTTGAGTGCGGGATCCTGCTCGAGGGGTACAACGACCTCAAGGAGGGCGATATCCTCGAGGCCTACGAGACACGACAGATCGAGCGGACGGATCTCGCCGAGGCTGCGTCGGCGCCACCTCCGGTGGCAGATGCAGACACAGCGCCTGCGCCTCTAGAGGCTTGACCCGCATCAAGCCTCTAGAGACTTGATGCGGCCGGCCGGTCCGGCCGTCACCCGCTTCGTGCGCCGTCCCGAAACCTTCGACCGGAAACCCCGTAGGGGACGGGCGCATGCCCCTCCCGGTAGCGAGCGGATGCCCCACCTACCTGTGGGGCAAACCGGTCAAACGTTCCAGGACACGGCACTAGCAGGACTTGACGAGCCGCGCGAGCGCGGCTGCCCTCGCGCGATACCCTTTGGCAGTCGGGTGCACGCCGTCGCTGCCAAACCACCACGGATGCTTTTTTGCGAGAGCCTGCCAGTCGAAGACCCGGAAGTTCGCGTATTTCGTCGCAGCCCGGACGAGCACACGGTTGTAGCCCTCGTACGAGACACCCTTGTAGGGCGGGCGGACGACGGTCGACCAGATCACACATCGACCGCCCCCCGCTGTCGTGGCGATGTGGCGCACGTCCGCTGCGAACGCCACTACCGCACCCGGGTCGTCGTTCGCGCCGAGGCTGATCACGAGAACCCGGGGAAGGGAGGAGCTGAGCAATCTCACTGCACGGGGCCCTTCGTCCGCGTGTCGGCTGATGCTGGCCGATTGGGTGATCGCCCAGCCCGGCAGGAAGGAAGGGAGATAGACGCCGGTGCCGACCGTGAGCGAATCCCCGTAGTGGAGCACAGTCTGCTGCGCCCCGGAAGCGGCACGGGTTGGCAGCGCGACGACGAGCGACAGCGCCGCTGCGGTCAGCGCCAGCACCGTGAGGCGGTTCATGGGATCACCGTACCGCTCCGTCGCGGAAACCCCTTCCCGCCCGCACAGAATCCGAACGACCGCTACGACCGCTTCAATGGAGCCGTGGCAAAAGGCTTCATCGGTATCTACTCGTTCGAGCTTTTCTTTCCGGCGAGCCACTCGCTGAAGGAGAAGCGCATGCACCTGCGGTCGGTGAAGGCGCAACTGACGAACCGTGTCGCCTGCTCGATCGCAGAGGTCGACTACCACGACGTCTGGCAGCGCTCTCGCTTGACGATCGCGTGCGTCACGCGCGATGCGAGTGAGGCCGAGCGCCTCCTCGATACTGCGGAGCGGTGGCTCGCGGGACAGGAGTTCGAGTTGCTCGTCCACGAGCGCGATCTGGTGACACTCGATGACTAGGACGTTTCCCCGGAACGTTCCGCGTGCTTGCTGCACAGGCGGGTGGAGCATCCGCTCGCTCCCGCTCGGTACGGGGGCATGCACCCGCCCGGGAAACGCCTGCGCCAATCCCCTACTGGGTTTCCCGACGAAGGGTTCGGGACGGCGCACGAGGAGCTCTTCTCGATGACGCGGAGCCCATCTCGGTCGCCGCGCATGCGGCGGGTCGACGAGGCGATCAAGGCTGTTGTCTCCGAGACGATTCCGACGCTGAAGGATCCGCGCATCGGCTTCGTCACCGTCACGGGCGTCGTCACGACGTCCGATCTCGCGCAGGCCACGGTGTGGCTGAGCGTGTACGGCGGCGAGAAGCGGCGGCAGGCCACCCTCGTCGCCCTCGAGGGCGCCGCCGGAATCTTGCAGGCGCGGGTCAACCGCGAGCTCCGCCTGCGCCGCACACCGCAGCTCATCTTCCAATACGATCCGTCGGTCGAGGATGGCGTCCGGATGTCGAAGCTGATCGACGACCTCGATCCGGGCCCGGAAGAGACGAGCGATGACGCAGACGGCTGACATGACGGCTGTCGTCGAGGTGCTGCGGTCACACGACCGCTTTCTCGTTACCTCGCACGAGAACCCGGATGGAGACGCGGTCGGCTCGCTGCTCGCGATGCACCTGGCCTTGTTGGAGCTCGGCAAGGACAGCGTGATGGTTCTTGTCGGGACAGCGCCGCTTCCAGCGGAATACGGATTTCTCGAGCTATCCGATCGCGGTCTGCTGCGCGAAGCGCCGCAGGATCGGTTGGACAGGGTTCTCGTGGCAGTCGACTGCGCCCAGGAAACACGGCTCACCGACGATTGCCTGCTCGAGGCAGCGATCGTCGTGAATGTCGACCATCACCACGACAACACCCGTTTCGGTACCGCGAATCTCGTCGCCGATGAGGCATCGTCGACGGCCGAGTTGCTGGCCGACGTCATTGCCGAGCTCGGTGTCGCCCTGACGCCTGCGATCGCCGAGGCGCTCTACACAGGGCTCGTAACCGATACGGGACGGTTCCAGTACACCAACACGACGCCGAAGGCGCTGCGGCTCGCCGCCGAACTGCTCGAGGCCGGCGCCGACCTCCAGCGCGTCTTCCAGGGCGTGTATGAGTCGATGCAGTTCGCGAAGGTGAAGCTGCTCGCACGGGCGCTCGAACGGGCAGTGCTGCATGAGGAGGGGCGCGTTGTCGTCTCGCATCTGCTCCGTGGCGACTTCGGCGAAGTGGGGGCGGCGGAGCCGTACTCGGAGGGCATCATCGATGTTCTCCGCGCCGTCGAGGGCTCGGAGCTGGCGGCTCTCATCCGTGAGCCTCCACGCGACGGCGGTTCCGCGAGGAAGATCTCGCTTCGATCCTCGACAGACCGCGTCGATGTCTCTGCAATCGCACGGAAGGCGAACGGCGGTGGGCATCGTCAGGCTGCTGGGTTCTCCAGCGACCTCTCGATCGAAGAGATCACCGCCTTCATCGTCTCAGAGTTCGCTGCCCTCCCGTCTACGCGTATCTGAACGGAAACGCTACCGCGATGGCCATTCCAAAGGGTCTCGAGCCGACCGGCGTGATTCTCGTCGACAAGCCGGCCGGACCGTCGTCATTTGCCGTACTGGCCGGTGTTCGTGCTCGAACGCGCGCGAAGACGGGTCATGCGGGCACGCTCGACCCTTTCGCCACAGGGCTCCTACTTCTGTTGTCCGGCAGGGCAACTACAATGGCCTCATGTTTCGTCGGGCTGCCAAAGCGATATCTCACGGACGTCGATCTCACGCGTCGAACGACCACAGGCGATCCCGAGGGCGAGCCGCTCGAGCCACACGAGCCGCCCGCCATCGGGAGTCTCGAGGCCGCGCTCGCGGACCTCCGCGGTGAGGTCGAGCTTCCGATCCCGACGGCATCGGCCGTCAAGATCGGGGGTGAGCGCGCCTACCGTCTTCATCGGCGGGGTGTCGTGGTCGAGATGCCTCGGCGCAGGTCGCGTGTCGACGCGCTCGACGTCATCGCGTATACAAACGGCGTTGCGACGCTCGATCTGCGTGTCAGCTCCGGGACGTATGTCCGGTCGATTGCAGATGCGCTTGGTGGCCACTGCGTGGCGTTGAGGCGAACAGAGGTCGGGCCGTTCTCCGTCGACGAGGCAAGTGCCGAGCGCGTCCTGGCACTCGAGGACGCTCTGGGGCGAATCGGGCTGACCGTTGTGGAGGCCGAGGCTGAACGGCGGAGCCGCGCTGAGCGAGACCGGGAGCGGGACGCCGATGAGCGCGCGACCCGCCCTCCGGACGAGCACCCTCCCGTCGATCGCTCTCCCGATGGGCCGAGTTCCCGGTCGAATGGCGTCGACCGATGAAGATCGCTCACACTCCGGCCCAGGTTGCACGCCAGCCCCGCGCGGTCGCGATAGGGACGTTCGACGGCGTTCATCGGGGCCATCGGAGCGTCGTCCAGGCGGCGATCGACTCTGGCCTGGCACCGACGGTGATCACGTTCGACCCGCACCCGCGGATCGCGCTCGGGAACCACGTCGAACTGATCTCCACGCTCGAGCGGCGATTGGAGTTGCTGGCAGCCGCCGGTGTCGAGGCGACGCTGGTCGCACCGTTCACGACGGAGTTGATGGCTCTCGAGCCAGAGGTGTTCGCCGAGCGCTACCTACGGGCGATCGGGGCCGAGGCGGTTGCTGCGGGAGCAGACTTCCGCTTCGGATCGCGGCGTCGGGGTGATCTCGAGTTGCTCGAGCGGCTCGGCTTCGCGGTCCTCGAGGTCGAGGCCGTGCCAAAGGTGTCCTCGTCTGCCATTCGTCATGCCTTGCACGACGGTGATGCCGTTGCGGCAGCCGGAATGCTCGGCCGGCCATACGAGCTGGATGGTGTCGTCGTCGCCGGCGATCAGCGGGGTGGCACGCTCGGCTACCCGACGGCGAATCTGGCTCTCGAGCCCCATCTCGCCTACCCCCGCTACGGCATCTACGCGGGTGCCGCGTTGGAGCACCGTGCGGCTGTCTCGATCGGCACGAATCCGCACTACGGCGGCACGGAACGCCGGATCGAGCCCTATCTGCTCGACTTCGACGGCGACCTCTACGGCAAGCGCCTTGTCGTCGAGGTGTGGGAGCGGCTCCGCGACGAGGCGGTGTTCGCCTCCGAGGAGGAGCTCGTCGCCCAGATCGGCCGCGACGTCGACGCGACGCGGGCGGCTGTGAGGCCTGCGTAGCTTCCGGTGAGCCTGCGGAGCTCGCGGTGAAAAAGCATACTGCGAGCTCCGCAGTCTTGATTCTGTTTGCAGATCTGGGCTTCGCCTGCGATCGCGACGATCCCTGAAGAGGAGCCTCTCAGCTCGCGGTGAAAAAGCATACCGCGAGCTCCGCAGGTTTGATTCTGTTTGCAGATCTGGGCTGCTTCCTTCCGCCGGCCCTTTGCAGCCGGTCGGTGCTCGGAGTCGCGGTGCCCGGCGTAAGGGGCTATGCGAAGCGTCGTCTTGCGACGCAGAGCGTCGCCCGTCCCGGTCTCGCGGCCGCAAGGGCTGTCTCGAGCACTACCCTCGAGCAGGCCGGCACGACACGGCTCGACCATCTCGGCCCCTCGCACCAGGAACCCTGAATCCCGCATGGGTGCTACGATCCCAGCTGACCCTCTCTCGGCCGGACGTGTTCTTCCTTCACGCCGCGCGGAGAGTGTGGAGACGTCTACGCAAGGAGGAGACATGCCCCTCACCAAGGAAGTCAAGCAGGAGCTGATCGACAAGCACGGTCGCGCGTCGACCGACACTGGTTCGCCCGAGGTGCAGGTCGCGATGCTGACGAAGCGCATCAACGAACTCACCGAGCATCTGCGGACTCATTCGAAGGATCACCACTCGAGGCGCGGTCTGCTGAAGCTCGTCGGGCGTCGCCGCCGCTTCCTCGCGTACATGCAGAAGCACGACCTCGAGGGCTATCGCGCCCTCATCAAGGAACTGGGCCTGCGCCGCTAACCATCTAGGCGCACGTCCCACCGGCGGTAGGTGGGTGTTTGATCGAACCGCGCGTCGCCGCGCGGCTGGCTCAAACTTCCACCTTCCGAATCAAGAACAGTGAAGGGAACACACATATGAGCATCGCAACCGGGCGTCAAGCCACGGTGTCGGTCGAGATCGGTGGTCGCGAGATCACGTTCGAGACGGGCAAGCTCGCCAAGCAGGCCGACGGCGCAGTCGTCGTCCGCTCCGGCGACACGATGATCCTCGCGACGGCCGTCGGCCGGCAGGAGGCCCGCCCTGACGCGGACTTCTTCCCGCTGACGATCGACGTCGAGGAGCGCATGTATGCCGCCGGGAAGATCCCGGGCGGCTTCTTCAAGCGGGAAGGGAAGGCGTCCGAGCGGGCGACCCTCACCGCGCGCATGATCGACCGCCCGATCCGGCC
>JANOUB010000176.1:0-6154 GCA_031416615.1 Thermoleophilia bacterium | reverse complement strand
CACCAGCCGGCGGATCGGGAATCCATCGGCATAGAGGCGACGCAGGAGGCTGAGCATCCGGGGCGCG
The DNA here is from genome assembly GCA_031416615.1 of Thermoleophilia bacterium. Lineage (GTDB taxonomy): Bacteria > Actinomycetota > Thermoleophilia > Gaiellales > Gaiellaceae > Gaiella. The sequence goes on along the minus strand of JANOUB010000176.1, from coordinate 6,087 downwards.
ACGTCGCGGTGCACGATCACGCGGCCGACGCGGTCGCGTCCGTCGAAGCCGTGGTGGGTGGCGGTGACGAGACGGAGGTCGCGCAGCGAGACAGGGCAGCCGGGCCGCCAGGAGACGCCCGTCATCTGGCGCGCTAGCGCAGGTGAAATCGGGGTGATGGAGCCCTTGAACGCGGCCGCCGATCCTAGGGACGAGCCGGGGAGGGCAGCGACGGCGATTACTGCGGCAAAGAGCAAGAAAGACCTCATCGAAAAATCGGGGTGGTCGGAGTCGAACCGACGACTTCCGCGACCCAAACGCGGCACTCTAACCAGGCTGAGCTACACCCCGTCTTCGCTCGAACGTGCGCACAGCATGACAGTTTGCACAGACGAGCTCGCACTTCTCAATCTCCTCCAGAATGGCTCGACGGCCGTGCCCGTTGACAAGCCGCCCGAGATCATCCCGCTTCGTCGTACCCGGCAGATGATCCCAGTGCATGGCCGCCGGGTGGAACCGACCGCCACAGTCGACGCACGGTGCGTCCTTCAGCGAGCGAACCCACTCGACGATAGCGCGACGGCGCAGCACAGTCTGTCGCCGTCGCACCACGGCGCGCTTCTTGTGGTAGGCGGCATCATAGACCTTCCGGCACGGTCTGCACCACGCCTGTCGTCCACGTGCTGCCGAGACGTGGAACTCCGACTCGGGCTTGCTCTTACCGCACTTGCCGCACCACCGCTTCGCGTCCATGTTGTCATAATAGAAAACTCATCGGACGATAGGGGCGTCGCCACGATGACGACGAGTCGCCTCGGCCCGTGGACGCCCTCGACGCGGGTCAGCTCGATATCGCTTGTGGCCGAAGGGCCCGAGACGAGGACGATCGGGCGGCCCTCCCGCGCGCTCGGCTCGAGCGCCGCGATCAGCTCCGGCACGCTCTCCACGATCGCCTCCGCACGAACGATGCAGACGTGCAGGTCAGGGACGAGGCACAATGCCCTGCGACCCTGCCCCGGGCCGCCGTCGAGGGCGATGGTGCCTGTCTCGGCACAGGCGGAGACGCACGTCGTCACGGCGCCGTCGAGCGCGTCGAGGTCGCGAGCCGAGAGACCGGTGTCCTCGACGAGCTCGATTCCCGAAGGCCGACACAGACGATCGAGATCCGCGGCGATCCCGACTCGGTGTGCCCCCAAAGCGGCAAGGGCCTCGGCCGCCGCGACCCGAGGGTCGTCGGTCACGACGACCGTTGCCTCGTAGTCCTGTACCCGTTCGACGAAGAGTTCGATGAGGGCAGCGGAATCACGCGTTCCGCCCAGGTGGTAGTCACGCGGTGCAACGACGGCCGGTGGCCGATCGATGAGTGCAGCACGCACCCGCGCGAGGATAGCCTCACGCCCGGTCGCCACGACTCTCCCACCATTCGCGGAACGTCTGGGGCGGGAGCGCCGGCAGATCGCGCGAACGCCCCCAGGCAGCGAGCGGCCCCGGTGGGAAGTGCGTCATCCACCCGTCCCTCACGACGGGCCGTTGCAACGCGCGACCGAGCCTCTGTGCCCGCTCGTAGCCGGCCCGCGTCGCAAAGGCCCGGCCGAGGAGCTTCAGCGACCTTCCCTCGAGGCCCGGGCGCTCTCGGGCCACGACCTTCGCCCGCTCGTGGACGAGGATCGAGGGGATGTCGATCAGCACCGGGCACACGTCATAACAGGCACCACACAGCGACGACGCGAAGGGCAACGACGCAACGGCGCCCTTCTCCCCGACGAGCTGTGGGGCCAGAATCGCCCCGATCGGGCCTGCGTACGGCGAGTGGTAGGCGTGCCCGCCCGTCTGCCGGTACACCGGGCAGACGTTGATGCACGCCGAGCAGCGGATGCAGCGGAGCGCCGGACGCCCGCCCGGGTCGGCGAGCACGCGTGTGCGCCCTGCGTCGAGCAGTACCAGGTGAAATGTCTGCGGCCCGTCGCCCCGCCGCACACCCGTCCACAGTGACGTGTACGGGTTCATGCGCTCGCCCGTCGACGAGCGGGGCAGCAGCTGGAGGAAGACCTCGAGATCGCGAAACCGCGGGATCGCCTTCTCGATCCCCATCACGGTGATCAGCACCTCGGGCAGCGTCGTGCACATGCGACCGTTCCCCTCGGACTCGACGACACAGATCGTGCCCGTGTCCGCAGCAGCGAAGTTGGCGCCCGAGATCGCAACCCGCGCCCGCAGGAACGCCTCGCGCAGATGAAGCCGCGCCGCCTCCGCGAGCTCGGCGGGGTCGTCCGAGAGGTTCGGGAGCCCGAGGCGGTCGCGGAACAGGTCCCGGATCTCGGCGCGGTTCTTGTGGATTGCCGGCACGAGCAGGTGCGACGGGCGCTCACCCGCGAGCTGGATGATCAACTCTGCAAGGTCGGTCTCGATCGGCCGAATGCCCGCGCCCTCGAGCGCCTCGTTGAGCCCGATCTCGTCGGTCGTGAGCGACTTCACCTTCACGACCTCCTCGGCACCTTCGGCCCGGACGAGACCGATCACGATCTCGTTCGCCTCCGCCGCGTCGCGCGCCCAGTGCACGGTGCCGCCGGCGGCCTGGACGGAGGACTCGAGCTCGACGAGCACCGTGTCGAGACCGGCGAGCGTCTCGTCCTTGATGGCAGCGGCGGCAATCCGCAGGAGATCCCAGTCGGGCACCTCGGCAACGACCGCCGCACGCTTACTGCGGATCGAAGCGGTGGCGTGGCGGATGTTCGCCCGCACCTGCGGGTTGGCGAGCGCTGCCGTCGCCGCGTGCGGGAAGCTCTCCGGCCGTGCGTCCCGGGCAGCGGCGCCGGTGACAGGTTTCAGCCTGCCTCCAGGGTTGCGTCCGCTCACGACGCGGACGCCTTCGTGCGTCCGGACGTTCCGACCCGGGAGACCGGCTGAAGCCGGTCACCGGCGCTCATGAGGCGAGGATCTCCGCCAGATGCAGCGGACGGACGCCGAGGCCGCGGCGGCGGAGGCCGCCGCCAATGTGCATCAGGCACGAGCTGTCACAGGCGCAGACACTGTCGGCTCCCGAGGCGACGATCGCCGCCAACTTCTCGTCGAGCATCGCCGTCGACACATCGGCGTTCTTCACTGCGAACGTGCCTCCGAAACCGCAACATTCCTCGGCATCGGGAAGATCGAGGAGCTCGATCCCGGGGACGGCGCGAAGCAGCCGCAGTGGAGCATCTCCGACGCAGAGAAGCCGCAGCGAGTGGCAGGTCGGGTGGTACGCGACCGTGCCCTCGTATGTCGAACCGACATCCTCGACACCCAGGACACCGGTGAGGAACTGCGAGAGCTCCCAGGTTCGTGCCGGCACGCCGCCGTCGTCCCCCTCGAGCAGCCCGGGTACGTGCTCTCGCACCTGCGCCGCGCACGAGCCGGACGGGGTCACCACGGCGTCATACGGCGCGAAGATCTCGACGAACCGGCGGGCAAGCAGCGTCGCCTCGGCCGGATACCCCGTGTTCGCGTGCATCTGGCCGCAACACGTCTGCTCGGCCGGAAACACGACCTCGATCCCGAGCCGCTCGAGCACCGTCACCGTCGCCCTGCCGACCTCCGGAAACAGCGTGTCGGCGAGACACGTGACGAACAGGGCCACACGATCGATCATCGATCGATCAGCCTATAGAGGCTTGATGCGCGCGGCGACGGGTAGCCTCGCCCGGTGACCGAGTTCGCACTACCACCAGGCACTCTCTCCCGTGACCGCCGACCCCGGGTCGGGTACGCGATGACGATCGTCGCGGCGACGATGTTCGCGGTCAACGGCGCCGTCTCGAAGATCGCCCTCGACGCGAGCGAGATCGGGACGCTGCGCTGGACCGAGCTCCGATCGACCGGGGCGTTCATCGGTCTCGCACTGGGCCTGGCTCTCCTGGCACCCGAGCGGCTGCGAATCGGGACGCGCCGGGAGCTCAGGCAGCTTGCGTTCTACGGCGTCGTCGGCTTCGCGATCGTGCAGTGGTTCTACTTCGTCGCGATCGACCGACTGCTGATCGGGATCGGGCTGCTCTTCGAGTTCACCGCTCCTGTCTTGATTGCTCTCTGGGCAAGGTTCGCATGGCACGAGCCCGTGCGGCGACGCGTCTGGCCGGCGCTCGGACTCGTGCTCGGCGGCCTGGCGCTCGTGGCCCAGATCTGGGACGGGCTCACGCTTGACGGCATCGGTGTGGCAGCCGGTCTTCTGGCAGCGGTCGGGCTCGCCGTCTACTACCTCATGGGCGAACGGCTCGTCGGCCGTCGCGACCCGATCTCGGTCGTCTGCTTCGGCCTCGGGTTCGCCTCTCTCGTGTGGGCCATTCTCCTGCCGTGGTGGAGCTTCCCGACCGAGGCGTTGCGCGTCGATGCGGTGCTGCCACATGCCCTCGGTACCGTGCCCGTCGGCGCTCTCGCGCTCTGGGGGATCGTCCTCGGGACGATCGTGCCCTTCTCGCTCTCGATCGCGGCCCTGAAGCACCTGCCGGCGACGACGGTAGGGATCGTGGCGACGTTCGAGCCCGTGACAGCGGCGGTGATTGCGTGGGTGTGGCTCGGGGAGGCGCTCGTCGCAGTGCAGATGCTCGGGGGCATCGTCGTGCTCGCCGGCATCCTGCTCGCAGAGACGTCGCGCTAGCCCTGATCATTCAGGGCTAGGAACTGCGGCCGCGACGGATACTCTGTCTGCATGGTCGAGCGCGTCCTGCTGGCATCTCCACGCGGCTACTGCGCCGGGGTCGAGCGCGCCGTCGAGACGGTCGAGAAGGCACTCGAGCACTACGAGGCGCCCGTGTACGTCCGCAAGCAGATCGTCCACAACATCCACGTCGTCCGCGACCTCGAGGCGCGTGGAGCGATCTTCGTGGACGAGGAGACGGAAGTTCCGGCGGGCGCGACCGTCGTGTACTCCGCACACGGTGTCGCCCCTACCGTGCATGCGAACTCCGCCGAGCTGCGCCACAACGTGATCGACGCGACGTGCCCGCTCGTCACAAAGGTGCACGTGCAGGCCCGCCGTTACGCGGCCGACGGGTACACGGTGATCCTGATCGGCCATGCGGGGCACGAGGAAGTGGTCGGGACGATGGGAGAGGCGCCTGACGCGACCGTCCTCGTCCAGGACGTCGGCGAGGCGGAGGCCCTCGACCTGCCGGCCGACGCACGTATCGCGTACATCACCCAAACGACGCTCTCGGTCGACGAGACATCCGAGATCATCGCGGTGCTCCGCCGACGCTTTCCACAGGTCTACGCGCCGCGCAAGGAGGACATCTGTTACGCGACGTCCAACCGGCAATGGGCGGTCAAAGAGATGCTCGCCGAGATCGACCTCCTGCTCGTGCTCGGCTCGAAGAACTCCTCGAACTCGAACCGGCTCGTCGACGTCGCGCGTGCCTCGGGGGTGGCAGGGCACCTGATCGACGACGAGACGGAAATCGACGAGCGGTGGCTCGACGGCGTTCGCACGGTCGGGATCTCCTCGGGGGCATCGGCACCGGAGCGCCTGGTGACGCGGCTCTGCGACTGGTTTCGAGACCGCGGCGTCGAGCAGATCGAGCCGTTCCAGATGGTGGCCGAAGACGTCACGTTCAAACTCCCGGTCGAGCTCCGGCGGGAACTGATTCTCGCCGAGAACTCGAGTCAGGGCGACACAAGGCTTCGTTCTGATTCGAGTTCTGGGTCACAGCGCTGAGCCTGAGCGCGGACGACGTCACGCTCGCGGTCGTCATCCCGGCGACCGACGACCCGGCTACGCTCGACCGCTGCCTCGCCGCGGTCTCTGCGGCCGACGAACCGCCTGAGCAGGTCGTTGTCGTCAGTACGCCGAGCGGAGCCGGGCCTGCGGCAGCACGAAACAGCGGCGTGCTAGAGACCGGTGCCGACGTCATCGTCTTCGTCGACTCAGACGTGCTCGTCCATGCCGACGTGTTCACTCGCGTGCGCCATGGGTTCGCTCGCGACGAGGGGTTGGTGGCGCTCTTCGGGTCGTACGACGACCGCATCGCCACCCGCGGCACGGTGGCGGCATTCCGCAACCTGCTCCACCATGTCGTGCACCAACGCTCGGCAGGGGAGGTGCGATCGTTCTGGGCCGGCCTCGGCGCGGTACGCCGA
>JANOUB010000175.1:0-3589 GCA_031416615.1 Thermoleophilia bacterium | reverse complement strand
GGCCGCCTGCTCAAGTCGCGAGGTCTTCGCGTGCAGGCGCAGAAGTTCGACCCGTATTTGAACGTCGACCCGGGCACGATGAGTCCGTTCCAGCATGGTGAGGTGTTCGTCACAGAGGACGGCGCCGAGACCGATCTCGACCTCGGACACTACGAGCGCTTCATCGACGAGAACCTCTCCCGCAACTCGAGCCACAGCGCCGGCGCGGTCTGGGAAACCGTGCTGCGCAAGGAGCGCAAGGGCGACTTTCTGGGCGCCACGGTGCAGGTGATCCCGCATATCACCAACGAGATCAAGGCGCGGATTCGCCGTGGCGCGGTCGCCCAGCCCGTCGACGTCGTCATCTCCGAGATCGGCGGCACCGTGGGCGACATCGAATCGCTGCCGTTCCTCGAGGCGATCCGACAGTTCCGGCGTGAGGTCGGTCAGGAGAACGTCCTCTACCTGCACGTCACGCTCGTGCCGTTCATCGAGGCTGCGGGCGAGCTGAAAACGAAGCCGACGCAGCATTCCGTCAACGAGTTGCGCCGCATCGGCATCCACCCCGACATCGTCGTGTGCCGCTCCCGCGATGTCCTCTCCGACGAGATCCGTGAGAAGATCGCGCTGTTCGCCGACGTTGATGTCCGGGCTGTGATCGGCTCGCCGGACGTGCCGGATGTCTACCTCGTGCCGGAGGGCCTCCAGCGGGAGGGGCTCGATGAGCTCGTGTGCGAGCGACTTGGCCTCCAGGCGCCGCCTGCCGTGCTCGGTGAGTGGAAAGACCTCACTGACCTGATTGTCGAGCGGCGCGAGGACGTCGAGATCGCACTCGTCGGCAAGTACGTGAAGCTGCACGATGCCTACCTCTCCGTGCACGAGGCGCTCAAACACGCCGGCATGCACCAGGGCGCGAAGGTGCATGTGCGCTGGTTCGACTCCGAGAACATGACGTACGAGGAGGCGGTCGAGGAACTCGAGTCGGCCGACGGCGTACTCGTCCCGGGTGGCTTCGGCTCGCGCGGCTGGGAAGGCAAGCTCCTCGCCTGTCGTGTGGCGCGCGAGCAGGGAATCCCGTATCTCGGTATCTGCCTCGGTATGCATGTCGCCGTCTCGGAGTTCGCCCGGCACGTCTGTGGGTTGGATGGGGCTAACTCGACGGAGATGGATCCCGAGACGCCGTACCCCGTGATCGACCTGCTGCCGGAACAGAAAGAGATCGAGGATCTCGGCGGCACGATGCGACTCGGCGCGCAGGCGGTCGATCTCGGTGAGGGGACGCGCGCCCGTGAGATCTACGGCGAGGCGACGATCCACGAGCGCCACCGCCACCGCTACGAGGTCAACAACCAGTTCCGAGAGCAACTCGCGGCCAACGGCCTCGTCGTCTCGGGCACGTACCAGGAGGGCCGGCTCGTGGAGATCGTCGAGTTGCCGGACCACCCGTGGTTCGTTGCCAGTCAGTTCCACCCGGAGTTCAAGTCGCGTCCGACGCGGCCGGCACCGCTCTTCCGTGGATTCGTCGGCGCTGCCCTCGAGCGGGCGCGGGTCAGGCGTGGCGTCGGCGTCGTCGAGGCTGCACGCTGAGCGACGTACTCCGGCTCTTCCTCGAACTTGCCGCGATCCCGAGCCCTCCGGGCGAGGAGCGGATGGTCGCCGACCGCGTGCTGGCGGAGCTCGACAACATGGGGCTCGCATGGGACGAGGACGCGTCGGGGCCGGTCGTCGGCTCGACGATGGGGAATATCTTCTGCCGCCTGCCGGGGCGCGGGAACGAAGGGACACCGATCTTTCTGTGTGCGCACCTCGACACCGTGCCGCCGAGTGGACCGATCGACCCCGTCGTCGAGGAAGGTGTCGTGCGGAACGCCGCGGGCACGATTCTCGGCGCCGACGACAAGGCTGCGGTCGTCGTCATGCTCGAAGCAGCCCGCCGAATCGTGGTCGAGAATCGGCCACACGCCGGCGTCGAACTGCTCTTCACGCCCAAAGAGGAGGTGGGGCTGCTTGGTGCCTACGCGTTCGACCACACCCGGTTCGAGGCGGAATTCGGCTACGTCTACGACCAGGCGGCTCCGATCGGCGAGATCATCCTCGGGGCGCCGTCCCAGAAAGCGATCCAGGCGAGGTTCCACGGGCGCGCATCCCACGCAGGCATGTACCCGGAAGAAGGCCGCTCCGCCATCTTCGCCGCAGCTCGGGCAATCGCCGACATGCGGCTCGGGCGCATCGACCATCAGTCGAGCGCCAACGTGGGCGTGATCACGGGTGGCACCGCTCGCAACATCGTGCCCGAGTGGTGCTCCTTCGAGGCCGAAGCACGCTCGCGCGATCCGAAGACGCTCGGGATCCTCGTCCAGGAGATGCTCGATGCGATCGGCTTCGCCGCCAGTACCTCGGACTGCACCGTCGAGACCGAGATCGAGGACTCGTACCGCGGTTATACGTTCCGTGAGGACGAGCCGGCCGTTCGCATCGCCGTCGAGGGCTTGCGCCGCGCGGGCTACGAGCCGACAACCGCGTTTTCGGGTGGTGGCGCCGACGCGAACGTGTTCAACGAGCGGGGTCTCCCGTGCGTGAACCTCGCGAACGGGATGGTCGACATCCACACGGCGGACGAGCGGATCGCAGTCGCGGATCTCGAGGGCATGGTCGAGGTGACGCTCGCAATCGTCGAGACGGCACGGGCGGCGTGAGGTGGCGCTGACTCTCCGCTGGGGTACGGTCACGGCCGTCACTCAGCGACTCGACGAACTCATCCGCTGCGAGATCGACGGAAAAGCGTGTATCGCCTACCCACGCCAGACGGGGCAGGTCGAGGTGGGCGACACGGTGCTCGTCAACACCCAGGGGCTCGACCTCCAGCTCGGCTCTGGCGGCTTCGACATTCTCTACGCAAACATGACGCGTGGACTCGGCCTGAAGCCTCCAACCTCGGCGCACGTGATGATGCTGCCGTACACGACAGGGCAGGCGGCGACGGGGTGCGTCGAGGAGCACGACACGCTCGCGGAGGAGCTCGAAGGACTGCCGGTCGTTTGTTGCGGTCTCCATAGCCAGCTTGCGCCCGTCGTTTGTGGGATTGGAGCGGGTGTTCGGGTCGCCTACGCGCAGCTCGGCGGTGGCGCACTTCCCGTGGCGCTGTCGGACACGGTTCGGCTGTTGAAGACCCGACAGCTCCTCGAGTCGGCGATCGCGGTGGCGCCGTGTCTCGATGGCGACGTTCAGGCACTGACTGTTGCCTCGGCTCTCGCCTGGGCAAAGGCGAAGGGATTCGATGTCGTCGTCTGCGGTATCGGGCCCGGCATCATCGGCAGCGGCTCGGGTTTCGGCCACGGTGGCCTGGCGGTCGCCGAGGCGGCCAACGTGGCTGCGGCGCTCGGCGGACGGGCGATCATCGTCGTTCGCTACTCGGACGGCGATCCCCGTGAGCGCCACCGCGGCGTCTCGCACCACACCCGCTCGGCCTTGCGGCTGGTGGTCGGTGCCCGCGAAGTGGCGTGGCCGCGTGGCCTCGACCGGGACGAGACGCTAGGTGAGGTCATCGAGGTGGACGTCGAAGGCTGGAGCGACGCCTGCTCGGGCCTGACGCTCACGCATATGGGACGGG
>JANOUB010000174.1:0-6647 GCA_031416615.1 Thermoleophilia bacterium | reverse complement strand
ATGGGAGGCTCGCACCGCCGCTACGCGCGCGTCGGCGACATCATCGTTGCTACCGTGAAGGCCGCGACGCCGCAGGGCACGGTCAAGAAGGGCGAAGTGGTGAAAGCCGTTGTCGTCCGGACGAAGAAGCCTTACGGTCGCAGCGACGGCACGCTGATCGGTTTCGACGAGAATGCCGCCGTCATCATCGACAACCAGTTGAACCCGCGCGGCACACGCATTTTCGGACCTGTCGCCCGCGAGTTGCGCGAGAAGAATTTCATGAAAATCGTCTCCCTCGCTCCCGAGGTGCTCTGATGAGGTTCTCCGAGCATCTGGAGCGAGGGATTGAAAAGGAAATAATGCATTCATTCGCTTTCCTATCCCTTTTTCACTTTCATGATTGCGTGAAAGTGAAAGCGGGCGCGGAGCTGTCATGAACGTGAAAAAGGGAGACACCGTGCAGGTGCTCTCCGGCAAGGACCGCGGCAAGCAGGGCCGGGTCGTCGAAGCGCGCCCGAGCGAAGGCCGCGTGATCGTCGAGAACCTCAACCTCGTCAAGCGGCACCGCAAGCCAGCCCCGATCCGCGACGTGACGCGAATGGGCGGCGCCCAGATGACGCCGGGCGGCATCATCGAGAAGCCCTCGCCGATCGACATCAGCAACGTCATGCTCGTGTGCCCCACGTGCAACCAGGCTTCGCGCACCGGCGTGCATGTCAAAGAGATGAAGGGCGAGACGGTGCGTGTTCGTTTCTGCAAGCGTTGCAACGAGGAGATCGATCGCTGATGGCCATCACTGAGACATACGTACCGCGCCTCAAGCAGCGGTTCGAGGAGGAGATCAGGCCGGCCCTCAAGGACGAGCTCGAACTCGGTTCGATCATGCGTGTCCCGAAGGTGACGAAGATCACTCTCAACATGGGCGTCGGTGACGCGAAAACGGACGCCAAGGCGATGGACGCCGCGATCGAGGAGCTCTCCACGATCGCCGGCCAGCACGCCCAGGTTCGGCGCGCCCGCAAGTCGATCGCGAACTTCAAGCTTCGCGAGGGAATGGCTGTCGGCGCGCGAGTGACCCTGCGCGGCGCGAGGATGTACGAGTTCCTCGACCGGCTCGTGTCGATCGCCCTTCCGCGCATCCGTGATTTCCGCGGTCTCAGCCCGGATTCGTTCGACGGGCGGGGCAACTACTCGCTCGGCATCAGAGAGCAGATCATCTTCCCGGAGATCGACTACGACAGTGTCCAGTCGATCAGGGGCCTCGACATTGCCATCACCACAACGGCGGAGACGGACGAGCAGGCGCGCGCGCTCCTGCGCCACCTCGGCCTGCCGTTCGCCACCGAGAGTAGAAGGGACTAACAGGGCATGGCCAAGACCTCCCTCCGCGTCAAACAGAAGCGGACGCCAAAGTACAAGACGCAGGCGTACACGCGGTGCAACCGGTGCGGTCGCCCGCGGGCCGTCTACAAGAAGTTCAAGCTCTGTCGGATCTGCCTGCGTGAACTCGCGCACCAGGGTGCCATCCCCGGAATGATGAAGTCTTCCTGGTGAACCAGGAAGACGTTAGATAGTGCATTCGATGATGACTACCAAGGAACACATTCTCATGGAACGTATTCAAGGAAAGAGATTCGGCGCTGTTCGAGCCGACAATTATTCCGCCCATCTAGCATTTTCGCTCCGTGAAACAGCCAATGTTTCGCGAAGCGACAATGCAGCTGTTTCACGGAGCGAAAATGCTGACTGACCCGATCGCTGACATGCTCACCCGGATTCGCAACGCCAACAAGGCGATGCATGACAGCGCCCAGATGCCGTCCTCGCGCATGAAGGAGGAGATCGCCCGCCTCCTCAAGGACGAGGGGTACATCAGTGACTTCCGGGTCGTTGCGGGCACGCCGTTCTCCACGCTCGTGGTCGAGCTCAAGTTCGGCCGCAACCGGGAGCGCGTGATCACGGACTTGAAGCGCATCTCGAAGCCGGGACGGCGCGTGTACGCACGCAAGGACCGGCTGCCGCGTGTGCTCGGCGGTCTCGGAACCGCGATTCTGTCCACCTCGACCGGCGTGATCACCAGCCGTCAGGCCGCCGAGCGCGGCGTTGGCGGCGAAGTCCTCGCCTTCGTCTGGTAGTGCGATGAGTCGTATCGGCAGAAAGCCAATCGAGGTCCCGAGTGGCGTCACCGTCCAGGTGTCACCCGGCGGGACGGTGAACGTCCAGGGGCCCCTCGGAACACTCGAGCAGCAGGTTCCCGTCCGGATTCAGATCGTGCAGGAGGAAGGCGTCCTCAATGTGACCCGACCGACCGACCGCGGCGATGATCGTGCGCTGCACGGGCTCACCCGCACGCTCGTCGCGAACATGGTCGAGGGCGTCACCAAGGGCTTCGAAAAGCACCTCGAGATCCAGGGTGTCGGCTACCGGGCCCAGCTCAAGGGCGCCGACCTCGAGCTCGCCGTCGGCTATTCCCACTCCGTCACGATCACGCCGCGGTCAGGCGTCTCGTTCGAGGTGCCGATCCCGACGCAGATCGTCGTCAAGGGCACAGACAAGCAGGCGGTCGGTCAGATCGCCGCCGAAATTCGCAAGGTGCGGCCGCCCGAGCCCTACAAGGGCAAGGGGATTCGGTACCGCGACGAGCAGGTTCGGAGAAAGGTTGGGAAGCGCGCATGAGCTCTCTGTCCACGCGCGAAGCACGCCTTCGCCGCCATCGCCGCATCCGCGGCAAGGTGTCGGGTACCACGGAGCGTCCTCGCCTCGCAGTCTTTCGTTCGAACAAGGGCATCTTTGCCCAGTTGATCGACGACAGGAATGCCCGCACGCTCGCAGCCGCAGGCTGGCTGCAGTTGAAGGGGTTCTCGGGCAACAAGACAGAACAGGCGGCCGAGGTGGGCAAGCAGCTTGCCGAGTCCGCGAAGGCGGCGGGCGTCACAACCTGCGTGTTCGATCGCGGCGGCTACCTCTACCACGGACGCGTGAAGGCGCTCGCTGACGGCGCGCGCGAAGGAGGACTCGAGTTTTGAGCACATTTGGAGTAGCTGAGACACGTGAGCTGAAAGAGCGTGTGATCGAGATCAACCGCGTCGCCAAGGTCGTCAAGGGCGGCCGGAGGTTCTCGTTTACCGCGCTCGTTGTCGTCGGAGACGAGATCGATCGTGTCGGCGTCGGATACGGGAAGGCGCGCGAGGTTCCGCTCGCCATCTCAAAGGCTGTCGACGACGCGAAGAAGAACCTGTTCTCCGTGCCGAAGCACGGAACGACGATCACCCACGAGATCCTCGGGGAGTTCGGCGCCGCCCGCGTGTTCCTCCGGCCGGCGAGCGAGGGAACCGGCGTGATTGCGGGGGGTGGGGTGCGCGCCGTGCTCGAGCTCGCGGGCATCCGCGACGTTCTCGCGAAGAGCCTCGGCACCACGAACCCGATCAACATGGCGAAGGCCACCGTGCAGGGACTCAAGCATCTTCGGCGTCCCGAGGACATCGCCCGCCAGCGAGGCAAGACGATTCGCGAGGTGCTGCCGCTACCGAGGAACTACGACGCGGTCAAGGTCGCAGCAGCAGCGGCCGAGGCAGCAGTTCCCGAGGCAATGCCTCCGGCTGACCCCACGGTCGCAGAGGTCGGTGCATGAGCACGGTGAAGATCACCCAGGTGCGAAGCACGATCGGGCAGAGCAAGGCGCACCACGGCACGATCCGGGCGCTTGGCCTCGGCAAGATCGGTCGTAGCGCCGAGCACAAGGAATCCCCGGAGCTGACCGGCCAGTTGCGCCATGTCGCTCATCTCGTCAAGGTCGAAGGGAAGGACGCGTAGACATGGCCGAGGAGCTCAATCTCCACAGCCTCTCCCCGGCGCAGCCGCGGAAGGATCGCAAGCGCGTCGGCCGCGGCATGGGCTCCGGCAAGGGCCGGTACTCCGGCCGAGGGATCAAGGGCCAGAAGTCGCGCTCAGGATCGCACAAGATGCCGGCCGGCTTCGAGGGCGGTCAGATGCCGATCGATATGCGGCTGCCGAAACTGCGAGGCAACACGTCGGCCGACGCGATGCCGATCGGGCCGTTCCGAACCTCGACGCAGCCCGTCAACCTCCGCGACCTCGAGGCGCGTTTCGACGTGGGCGCCGAGGTGACGCCGGACGCACTCGTCACGGTCGGGCTGATCAAGAACACGAAGACCGACATCAAGATCCTTGGCTCTGGAGAGCTGACAAAGAAACTGTCCGTCACCGCGCACGGTTTCTCGAAGACAGCAAGGGAAAAGATCGAGGCTGCAGGCGGTACCGTCAGCTGGCTGCGTGGTGAGCCGATCGAGAAGAAGCCCAAGCGGTCGAAGAAAAAGAGGCCGGTGGTAAACGACGAGACCGCGGTTGAGATCGCCGAGGAGGCGACGCCGGCTGCGGCCGGCGAGGCGACCGCTGGTGGCGAGCCGGTCGAGAAGAAGCCCAAGCGGTCGAAGGCAAAAAGCCCGGTGGCGAGCGACGAGACCGAGGTTGAGATCGTCGAGGAGGCAACGCCGGCCGCGGCCGACGAGGCCGCCGCCTCAAAGGGCGAGGCGCCGGCCCCGCAGGGCGAGGCGCCGACCTCGAACGGCGAGGCGCCGGCTGAGTAATGCTGGGCTGGCTCGGCAACGTCTGGCGCGTCCCGGAACTGCGGCGGCGTGTCCTGTTCACCGCGTTCGTGCTCGCCGTGTATCGGCTCGGCTCGTGGTTGCCGGCGCCGGGTGTCGACGCGAGCGCGATCGAGAACTACTTCTCCGGCAGCGGCGGCTCGATTCTCGGCCTGCTCAACCTGTTCTCGGGGGGTGCGCTCTCGCAGTTCTCGCTGTTCGCGCTCGGGATCATGCCGTACGTCACGGCATCGATCATCGTCCAACTCATGACGGTCGTGATCCCGAAGCTCGCTGAGCTTCAGAAAGAAGGCGAGGCCGGGTACGCGAAGATCAATCAGTACACGCGGTATCTCACCGTCGTCCTGGCAGCGCTCCAGGCGTTCGGGTATGCCGTGCTGTTCCAGCGCCAGGACGCGCTGCAGGCGAACGCCGGCCGGATGACACTGATCGTCGTCACGTTGACCACCGGCACCGTGCTGCTGATGTGGCTCGGTGAGCAGATCACGAAGCGCGGCATCGGCAACGGCATTTCGATCCTGATCTTCGCCTCGATCCTGACGGCCCTGCCTCTGGGCCTCAGCGCCTGGTGGAACGGCGGCCCGATGGAGCGCATTTTCTTCCCGCTGATCGCGATCGCGATCGTGGCATCGGTCGTGTTCGTCCAGGAAGGCCAGCGCCGCATCCCGATCCAGTATGCGAAGCGCATGGTCGGGCGTCGGATGACGAGCGGCGGCGCCACCTACCTCCCCTTGCGCGTCAATATGGCGGGCGTGATCCCGGTGATCTTCGCCGCAGCACTGCTTGCGTTCCCGGCCACGATCGCGCAGTACTTCCCGGGCACGCAGCAGTTCGTCAACGATCACTTCCAGCCCGGCAACCTCACGTATCTGCTGGTCGAAGCTGCGCTGATCATCCTCTTCACCTACTTCTACACGGCCGTGCAGTTCAACCCGGTCGAGCAGGCCGACAACCTGCGGAAGTACGGTGGCTACATCCCCGGCATCCGGCCGGGGCCGCCAACGGCGCAGTACCTCGACCGTGTGCTGAGCCGGCTGACGCTGCCAGGTGCGCTCTTCCTTGCCCTGGTTGCAGTGGCACCGAGCCTCTTCATCAGGTACGGCGGCTTCTCCCAGGCGAGTTCCGGAGCCCTCGGCGGCACATCGGTGCTGATCGCGGTCGGTGTCGCCCTCGACACGATGCGGCAGATGGAGAGCCAGATGATGATGCGGAACTACGAAGGCTTCCTCAAATAACGACGATCAACGTCCTCGTCCTCGGCCCGCAGGGATCCGGGAAGGGCACGCAGGCAACGCGGATCTCCGCTGCCCACGGCGTGCCTCACGTGTCCACAGGTGACATGTTTCGTGCCGCGATCGCAGACGGAACGGAGCTCGGTCGCCAGGTCGAGCCGATTCTCGTCTCGGGTGAGCTCGTTCCGGACGAGTTGACGATCGCACTGATCCGCGACAGGCTCGCGAAGGACGACGCGGCGGGCGGATTCGTGCTGGACGGGTTTCCGCGGAATGCCGTCCAGGCGGAGGCTCTCGACGAGATGCTGCGAGCTATTGGTAGACCGCTCGACGCCGTGCTCTTCTTCCAACTCGACGACGAGACAGCAACGCGCCGCGTTGGTTCGCGCGCGCATGAGGAGGGACGCAGCGACGACACCCCCGAGGTGATGGCGAGACGCCTCGCCATCTATCACGAGCAGACCGAGCCGGTCGTCGAGCGGTACCGGGCGGCCGGAACACTCCATACGCTCAACGCCGGCCGGAGTGTCGCGGACGTCTTCGCCGAGATCGAGACTGCGCTAGCGACTTCCCCCGGACAACTGCCGGCGGTAGACGATGGAGGACTCAGCGGGGGAAGTCGCTTGAGTAAAGAGGCTTCGCCTTGAGACTCTTGCGACTGTCGAACGCGGCGTGCGATTATCGAGAAAACCCAGAAGATCAAAGGCGCAGCCTGAAAATAAAGTTTCTTCCCCAACGGAGCCGTTCCGTCCTCGCCATGAACGCCTTTTCGGGGCAAGGAACGTGATTATTCGCAAAGGGCCGGAGG
>JANOUB010000173.1:0-1809 GCA_031416615.1 Thermoleophilia bacterium | reverse complement strand
CGCGGGATGCCGAGGCGGCGGGCGAGGTCTCGTGCGATCTCGACCTCGAGGCCGCGCGCGAGAATCACCTGACCGTCGCGTACGACGCCGGCCTGCAGCACGGGGTCGCCGAGGCTGAGCGCCACCACGAGCTCCGCCGGTCTCGGTTGGACGACAGGAGCCAGCGGCGGATCGTCCGCTCGGCTGTCAGCGGGCAGCCCCAGTGCAACGAGCACTGTGGCAGCCACGACCGCGCTACCGACGAGAAACGCAGCGACGCCGAAGCCTCCAGCCAGCGCGCCGACCGCAGAACGAGGGGTCACGCCACTGCCTCGTCGAGGACATCAACGGGTGTACCCGCCTCGGCGAAGCCGAAGAGCATCGCCGCGTCGTAACGACTGACCCTGATGCATCCGTGCGAGGCCGCATACGTTGGCACCGAACCGAACTCGTGGAACGCGATGCCGCCCGTGAAGTAGCTTGCCCACGGCAGCCAGACCTTGAACGGCACCGACCACGAGTTGCGCTCCTTGCGGTAGATACGGAACAATCCCGTTGGAGTCTTCCCGCCGGCGCCGGACGAAATGTGCACCGTGCGGACAACCCGGTTGTCCTCGATCAGGAGCGCGAGCTGGCGCCGCAGCTGTAACTCGATCCTCCGGCCGGAAGCCCGGCGTACCGGCTCGGGACGGGTAGCCCGCTCGAGCGCGGCCACGGTCGTCAGTCCGAGCGACCCGTCGCGCTCCAGGCCCGCCCATTTCTGGAAGCCGAGCAATGCCGTCGACGTCTGGGAGTCGATCGTGCCGGTGCGCCCCGACGGGGCCATGAAGCCGAGATCGACGAGCTGCTGCTGGAGATCGCGGGTCGTCGCCTGTGACGGGGTATTGTCGACGGCGACGGTCGCGGGACGCCGTAGGTCGTAGCCCGGGAAGAGGCCCACGGGAACACCGCCTTCGATGAGCAATCGAACCGCCAGAACGCCGGAGACGCTCCGAACCGTGCGAACGAGCTGGCCGACACGCCCCTGGAGAGCCGATGCGTCACGGCCGGCCGCGAACCGGGCCCCCAGATCGACGGTGACGATGCGCCGCGACACCGTGGCCGAGAGAAGCGGCGTCGCCGGTGGAACCGCCGAACGAATGCCACGGGCACGCTCAGCCGAGGTGGGTCCGGCGAGCAGCTGCTGCACGGCTCTCTCGATCGTCGTCCCGCTGCGGACAACCGACACCGGCTTCCCGTCGGCGACGAACCAGACGCTCACACCGGCACCAACGTTGCCCGGAAGCGCAAGCGCGCATGCAGCCAGTGCAAGGAAGGCCCTGCATTTCATGCCAATCAGGTTCGCCGCGGGAGCGCGCATCTCCTACCCTGATCGACACAAAGGAGACGAGTCTCAAGACGCATTCCGCTATCGGAAGGTGCTAAGCCTGGATCCACCGTTTTGCGCGGGCGTTGCATCTCGTCCGACCCGCCAGGCCGCTCCCCGTCCGGGTTGGGCTCCGTTTCTTCCCTGCCGGGCGGCCCCACCCGGACGGTGTTCCCCGCACGTCCTGACGACCCGGACGAGCGCCTCGCGATCGGGTCCTGGTGGATGATGTCGAAGAAGGCCGAAAGGCGATCGACGTCGTGAAACTCACGGGCGAGCGCTGACGCGAGATCGAACCGGAAGCCGTCGACGTGGCACTCGATCACGAAGTACCGCAACGAGTCCATGATCAACCGCAGCACCGACGGATTCACAGGATTGAGGGAGTTTCCGGTGCCGGTGAAGTCCTTGTAGTACCGCGGCTCGTCGGGCATCGTCCGGTAGTAGGCGAAGTTGTCGACGCC